>CAMBWV010000128.1 GCA_945871755.1 uncultured Bacteroidales bacterium | reverse complement strand
CAAGGTGCGGTACTTTCACGTTACTCCGATTCCCTCGGTACTTTCACGTTACTCCGATTCCCTCGGTACTTTCACGTTACTCCCTTAGCCTTGCAATGAGAACAAGACAGCCTATAAAAATCAAGGGAACCATGCCACTTGGCATGGTTCCCTCATCGTCTAGTTTATTTTGTGCTAGCTTTTATTCCTGGCTATCCCAGGGAAATTCGCTTTCGTCTTCGTAGGTGAAGTCTTTTTTGTTGGTCCAGGCGTCTTCCTCGTTGTAGCCGCTGCCTACGATGAGGTTGGCCACGTTTTCTTTGAGGTTGAGCTGGACGACCCAGTTTTTGGGGGCTATATATGTTTTCTTCATGATGTTGCTAGTTGTTAGGGTGAATTACTGAGCGATAAACTTTTTGCCGCCACGGATGTAGAGTTGTCCGCGCTGGGGCTGCATGATGCGACGACCGCTAAGGTCGTAGATGGCAGCGTTGTCGGTCTGCTCGCCTGTGAGGATGCTGGCGTCAATCCAAGTGAGTGTGCCGTCATCAAAGCGGATGGGGAGCATGGCCTGCGTTTCCGCAGCACTGGGCATCTTGATGTAGGCGCGGTTGGCGGGAATCTTGGTGGTGGCTCTCGGTGTGTAGAAACCAGCAACATCCTTACCACCGTTGCCTAGGGTGCGGTAGTTCTTGGCCGTGGCTTCGTCGTCACCAAATACGAGATTGATGAATGTTCCCTTCCATGTATCGTTAGGCGAATAGGAAACATTTGCGTTGTAAACTACGTCAAACTTACTTACGATATTTGTGGATGAATTGTAGAGGACCAAGGGAGTGCCAGCAGCAATCACACTTTCTCTGTTAACTTCCGTGAGATGAAGTACCTTCACTTCCTTTTCGTCAATAATGTCGGTAGCAAGCTCACCTGTATATGCAGTTGTGCCATTGTCGTTGGCGCTAAACTTGAGGTCAACGGGAGCACAAAGAGTTGCGTATGCCTCACTGCCTACATCGTTGAGGGGAATGGTGTACGAGGAGGCCTCGCGCAGATACCAGAAACCTTCTTTGGTATCTGGCTTGGTCGTAACCATTTCCAGGGAATTACCGCCAGCGCGGCTGAGGTAGGTTGTGGTACTGGCATAGCCCAACTGAATAGTGAAGGCCTGATAGGGTTCGCTCATACCATCAACACTCGAACGGGCAAGGTAGCCGAAACCATTTCCCAACACGCCGTTCACGTTCATTTCCTTGTTCGTGTTGACATGGGTCAAGAAAGAATTTTTGAGGCTCCACAGACCTGCAAAATCATTACTATTTGCGATGTCTACTACGTAGTTGAAGCTTTCGTCCTTCAGATTCTTGCTGCTTGCCTGCGCTGTCAGCACAAAGCCAGGGTTGTCCACTGCTTCGAGGTAGTAATATCTGTCGGAATTGTATGCAACCTTTTTGTTGCCATTCAGGATATCGTTGAGAGAGAGGCCTTCATCTTTCTGCGTCTTGGAGTAGGCACCTACGTAGCGTTCGGCTGGACAACCCTCAAGGAAATTGAGAACCTGGGCGTTGGTCAGGTTGTTCAGAATAGTTGCCTCTTCCTTGGTGTTAACATAAGAGATACTACCGCCATTGCTCAATTTGATGTATTTATTATTGTCCATGCATTTGAGTACAAAGCGCTGGGCTTCATTAGACTCGTAGTAATCAATATCAAACTTGCTGGCATTGGCGGCCGTAGAACTGAAGGTATAGTTATCCGCTGTATTGCCCAGATAATAGCCGTTAATATGCTGAAGCGTAAACTTGTTGACCCAGTTACCACTCATCTTGATTGCGTACTTGGCCACGGAAGGCTTGCCGTCAGGAACAGTAGAAGTCTGGAAAGACGCATCACCAGAAGAGCCCAAGCAGAAATAGTTGCCATTCAGGTCGAAGGGCATACCGGAGATATAATCCGTCTGTACATAGTATTTTGCTCCAGCAGTGGGCGCTGCATTTGGATTTTCTACAGGTGTCTCCATAGCAACATCCGTATAGTAGGTAGCAGTTACATAGTTGGGCAGGCCTGCAAGTCCGCTAATTGTGCTTTCTGCGAAATCGGTATATTCTGCCTCTTTGAGCGGCGTTCCCTTGCTGTCGTAGAAATAGTAAGTGACACTTGTAGAAGCCTCGGGCTCTATGATTTCGAAGATTTTGAAGTCTAGCACAGCATAGCTAGGGGTGGTACCAGTGCCTTTATACGAAACATGATAACTTGTTGATGTAGTTATATTCATGTGGGATAAAGGAATGTTGTTTACAACTACCTGAAACGAATTTTCATAAGCATCAGAACCCGCCTGGATTGACACCGTTGCAATATTAGCGTCACCCTCATTCAAACCTCCGATTCGGTTTTGAAAGCTACTATTATACTTATAATTTCCCCAGTATTTACCATCGTAGCCCATCTGAGCCTTTTTGGAATCTTTGAAAGTAAAGGTGTACTGCCGACCTTCTCCTTCCATGTTTTTACAAATATCACCTATTGATGTAAAGCCCTTAGTATCCTTATTAGGTTGTCCCATCGTCACAATAGTAAAAGAACCATGAACATACCCATATCTGAGGAAACGATTCTGGAAAGCGGAAGGCAAGGCTTTGTAGTCTTTGGCTGCTCCCAAGATTTGGAACGCATACTTAGTCTTACCATCAAATTTGATGTCCTCCAACTTGGTGATTTCTTTGGAACTGTAACCGCCATCAGCAGATACAGTACTGCTCCCCCCAAGCAATGCAAGGAGGCAAAGCAAAATTAAAATTTTTCCTTTCATAATGTTTATTGTTAGTGTTGTTGTCTTTATATTTCAGTGGGGTGCTGGGTGAAATGCGTTCTAGGAGCACCGTATATGATAGGGCTTGGGGCTTAGGACGCCCTTTGTTGTGTAAAGTCTCTTGGCAAAAGGTAACAAAAAACCGTACCCATCCAGCAGACGGGCACAGGTTAACTTAGTTTTTGCGCGACAAATATACCACTTTTTCTGCATTCGTGACCTTTCTTCTTGCAGAATTATTAAAAATATTAGAATTTTGTGAACGACAATCGCAAAATTGACACCTTCAAACGCTAAAACGCTTTCATAAATTCCCTTCCCAGCTCGCCCCAAAACCACAAAAAAAGGCGCGGCCAAACCGTAGGAAACGGTGGCCGCGCTATGCAGCATTGCGCGAAAAGAGAATGCAACGAGCGGTTCGTCAACCGAACCAGAGCATCACTATCACCTGGGCTATGATGACGCGCAGGAACATGCAGAGCGGATAAACAGCGGCGTAGGCCACGGAGGCTTTGTTGCCTGGCATGGCATCGTTGACATAGCCTAGCGCAATCGGGTTGGCCATCGCGCCGCAAAGCATGCCCGCTGTCGTAGGTACGCTGGCGCGCATCACCAGTACGCTGACCGCAGCCATAATCATGACGGGCAGCATCGTGATGAGCAGACCGAAACCTATCCATCCGAGGGCGGCGGGCTTCATCACCGTGGCTAGGAAGTCGCTGCCCGCATCGAGACCTAGGCAGGCCAGGTACATGGACAGACCCAAGGAGCGGAGCATGAGGTTGGCACTCGTGGTGGTATAGGCGACCATGTGGAAGCGCGGGCCGTAGGCACCGATGAGAATACCCATGATGATGGGGCCGCCAGCCAGTCCGAGGCGCACGGGATAGCTCAGTCCGAGGTGGACAGGCAGGCTGCCGAGCAGGAGACCCAGCACGATGCCGATAAATATCGTGACCATATTGGGCTCGTCAAGGTGCTTGACAGCGTTGCCCAGTTCCTGCGTGACGCGCTTGATACTGTCGGCCTCACCCACCACGGTGACGCGGTCGCCCATACGGAGGGTGAGCGAAGGGGTGGCTACAAGCTGGAGGCCCGCACGCTTGACGCGGCTCACATTGACACCGTAGCGGTTGCGCAGGTGGAGGTCGCTGAGGCGTTTGCCGTTAATCTCGGGCCGCGTGACGATGATGCGCTGCGAGATGAGGTGGGCATCGAGAGCGTTCCAATCGACATTCTTGTCGTTCCAGTCCGTTTCGTCGTGCTTGCCAAAGAAGATGGTGAGCTGGTTGACATACCGCTCCTGCGTAATGACGAGGATGCGGTCGCCCTCTTCGAAGAGCGTCTCGGCGGTGGGGAGGATGACACGGCCGTCGCGCCACAAGCGGCTCACCACGAACTTGTGCTCGTCGAGGCCCGCGACTTCGTGGAGATTGTGGTGGAAGATGGCAGGATTGCAAACGAGGAAGGAGGTGATATAGGCTTGGTCGGGCTCTTCGCTCTTCTTGGCATTCTGCCGCTCATGCCGCGTGAGCCACCCGCGCATGAGGATGATGGCAATGATGACGCCAACCATACCCAGGGGATAGGTGACGGCACAGCTGAGGGCGGCACCCGAGGACGGCTGGCCCAACTGCTTGAGCGTTTGCTGGGCAGCACCAAGGGCGGGAGTATTGGTGGTGGCTCCGCAAAGCACGCCCATCATATCGCCAATAGGAACAAAACCGCCCCAAACGATAATGAGCGACATCAATGTACCGAGCAGGACAACGCCCAAAGCCAAGAGGTTGAGCCGTGCGCCGCCCGAACGGAAGGAACTCATAAAGCCCGGACCGACCTGCAAGCCGAGGATATACACGAAGAGGATGAGACCAAAGCTCTCGGCATAGCTCAACATCTGTGCATCCACCTCGATGCCAAATGCACCAGCCAATATGCCAATAA
>CAMBWV010000127.1 GCA_945871755.1 uncultured Bacteroidales bacterium | reverse complement strand
GGCGTGCCTTGAACGCTTGCGCTTATACTCTGATTCAACTTGCGAAACTTGAATATACCTATTATATATAAGGTGTACCTATATATATAAGGTGTACCTACGATATAAGAGGAACTCCTATTTATATATATGGCGTCCTAGTTGAGGTTCGGGTCAAACATGATGCGAGCCTGGAGCGAGGGACGGTTGCCAATCTGATTGATGAAATGCAGGGGCGCGTAGTAAGTGCCGAGGGCTGTGCGCAGGCGGCCTTCTAGGTAGTGCCCGCCCACGGACGTCTGCTGCAACTGCTCAAACCATGTGAGCGGAGCGGGATAGCAATCCACGCCATACTCCTTTGTCTTCGAGAGTTTGGCGGCTTCGGCAATGGCATCTTCGAGTGTGCCGAGTTTGTCCACGAGTTTCAGTTTCAGCGCCTGCTGTCCTGTCCACACACGTCCCTGAGCGATGCTGTCCACATCAGCTACAGTGAGTTTGCGGCCCTCAGCCACACGCGAGAGGAAGAGACTATAGCCACGCTCCACGTAAGCCTGCATAGCAGCAGCCTCAGACGGCGAGAGGGGGCGGCCCATTGCACCAAAATCGGCACTTTCACTGGTTTTCACCACGTCGAAGTGGAGGCCCAACTTATCCGTCAGCAAAGCCGTGGGGTCGGGCACGAGGCCGAAGATACCAATACTACCCGTCAGCGTGGTTGGTTCGGCCACAATGCGGTTGGCACCGCACGACATATAGTAGCCACCCGAGGCAGCCATACCGCCCATCGAAACCACCACGGGCTTCTTTTTCTTCAGCATCTGTACGGCGCGCCACATTTGCTCGGAGGCATAGGCGCTACCACCGCCCGAATTGATACGCAGCACGACAGCCTTGATGTCGTCGTTCTGTGCCAATTCGTCCAGGTCTTTTACAATTTGGTCGCCCACTATCTCGTGGCTATCGCCCATACTGTTCGTGCCGGCCACGTCAACGATGTCGCCATAGGCATAGTACACCGCGATGCGATTGTCGTTCGTGTTCAACTCCTCATACATAGCCAGATCGGCGGGGCTGATAAGTGTCACCTCATCCTCGCCGCTCTTCTTGCGCAGCTCGTCGCGCACCTGGTCGATATATACTAGTTTGTCGGCCAGTTTGGTCTTGACATAAGCGCGGGGGTCGCTCAGCATTACGTAGCCATTGGCATATTCGGCCAACTGTTGGGTCGTCAGTTTGCGCGAAGTGGCCACATCGGTGAGCATATTCTGCCAGATGTCTTGCAGGAAGGCCGTGACCTGCTCGCGGTTGGCGGGACTCATTTCTGTCTCGGTGAAAGGTTCCACCGCGCTCTTAAACTTACCAACGCGGAAGACTTGCATCTTGACACCCACCTTCTCCAGGAGGTCTTTGTAGAACATAGGTTGGGAGGACAGGCCGTGCCAGTCAATCATGCCCGAGGGGTTTACCCACAATTGGTCGGCCACGCTGGCCACGTAGTAGGCACCTTGCGAATACTGATCGCCATAGGCCAGGACAAACTTCTTGCTCTTCTTGAAATCCACCAAGGCTTTGCGAATCTCCTGCAAGGAAGCGATGTCCGTGCTGACAGCACCGCCTTCGATGTAGATGCCTTTCACGCGGTCGTCTGTCTTGGCCACGCGAATGGCGGATAGGATTTGGTCCAAGCCTTGGTAGTCCATATCGGCTATACCCATGAATTCGGCCATCGGGTCGTTGGGACTCTGCTCTTCGATAACACCGCTGAGGCGCAGGTGGAGCACGGATCCCTCCTCGAGAGGCACTTGCGTTTCGCCAAGAGATATCATGGCGACAAACATAATCACACTCAGAATCGTGGAAAAGAAAGACACAATCATCGTACCAACGATGACGGCGGCTACTTGCTTGAGAAAATCTTTCATATCATTTTGGGAATTAGGATTTAGTACAGGATGGGGAAGACCCCAATAGAAATCGAAATAACAGGGCTGCATGGATTACGGAGGTTGAAGCACGCCCTGAAAGGGCAACCTGCTCATAGCCCAGGGCAGAGCGAAGCGGCGCCCTGGGTGTAGTCGTTCGTTTCAGGTTGCGCCCTGAAAGGGCAAAAGCGTAATATACGCTGCAAAACCATCCATCCTGTCATTACACCATATTATATATGCTTTTGCCCTTGCAGGGCGTTACCCTTCTATGGAACCTATCACCCAGGGCGCCGCTTCGCTCTGCCCTGGGCTAGGCGCAGGTTGCCCTTTCAGGGCGTACGCGACCGCCTTTCCGCCTATTCCGCATCAATGACCACCTCTACGGGACAATGGTCCGAGCCGAAGACGTCGGTGTGGATGCAGGCCGAAACGAGATGCGGGCGCAGGGCTTCGCTCACCACAAAGTAGTCAATACGCCAACCCGCATTCTTCTCGCGAGCGCGGAAGCGGTAGCTCCACCACGAATAGATGTCCGTTTGGTCGGGATAGAAGTGGCGGAAGGTGTCCACAAAGCCTGCGTCCAGCAGTTGCTGAAAGCCTTCGCGCTCCTCGTCCGTAAAGCCCGCGTTCTTGCGGTTCGACTTTGGATTCTTCAGGTCTATTTCGCGGTGCGCCACGTTTAGGTCGCCGCAGAGGACAACGGGTTTCTTCGTTTCCAACTCTTTGAGATAGGCGCGCAGGTCCTTGTCCCATTGTTGGCGATAGTCCAGGCGGCGCAGACCGTCCTGCGAATTGGGCACGTAGGCTGTGACGAGGTAGAAGCTGTTATATTCCGCCGTGATGATGCGGCCCTCGTGGTCGTGGAGGTCAATTCCCAAACCATAGGTGACGCTCAGCGGATGGCGGCGCGTAAAGATGGCCGTGCCCGAATAGCCTTTTTTGTCGGCGTAGTTCCAAAAGGTTTCGTAGCCCTCCAGGGCCAGGTCAATCTGTCCTGCCTGCAATTTTGTTTCCTGTAGGCAGACAACATCGGCATCGAGCGCTGCAAGCGATTCGTAGAAACCTTTGCCCACGCAGGCCCTCAGCCCATTGACATTCCAAGATATAAGTTTCATAAATATGGAGTTCGTAAAAGTGTTGAATCGGGAGGTAGATTCCCGCGATGAGTTTGAAAGCACAAACTTACGAAAAACTTTTTGCTTGCAACGGCTTTGTGGTTGATTTTGTAGGGCGGGGATAAAAAATGGAGCCCGTTTCAGGGAATTTCCGAAGGTTGTGCAGAAGAATGGGTGCGGGGCTCAGATTTTTTTATTACCTTTGGCCCAATAAAAAAGCAAATATGAAACGAATCCTTGCCTATATATATAGTTGGTGTGCTTTTGCCGCGCTCCTTTCCGCCCAACCGCAGGCCCAGATGGATAAGATGCGCCATGAATTTGGCTCACTGATTTGGAAGGAACCTGCACAGGCCACTTTCCTCCTGACCAATCGTGGCGATATGCCCTTGCGCATTGAAAATGTGCATCCCGATTGCGGCTGCACCGAGGTGCTTTGGTCGGACAGGGAAGTAGCACCTGGCCAGAGCACTGAGTTGACCGTGCGTATGGATGCCGAACTGTTGGGTTATTTCGAGAAGCAGATTTACGTGATGACCAATGCCGATACCGATCCCTTCTATCTGACCGTGACGGGCAACGTGGTGCGCGAGCGCCGCGCCGTGAAGGGAAATTTCCCCTATCAGATTGGCGACATCCACCTCAATTCCGATAATATCGAGTTCGACAATGTGCGCGCGGGCGAGCAACCCCAACGCGAGTTGCAGGTTTATAACGCCGGCCGCCAGTCCTACACGCCCGAACTCATGCACCTGCCCAAATACATGACGGCCAAGTGCGAGCCCGCCGTTATTCGTCCAGGCCGCACGGGTACGATTACGCTCACCCTTGATAGTGAGCAGGTGCCTCGTGTCGGTGTGACGCAGACCACCATCTACCTGAGCCGTTTCCAGGGCGACCGCATTAGCCGCGACAACGAGGTGGTTGTTTTCACCACCCTCCTGCCCGAGCAAACCTTCACCTCGGCCCAGATGGCCAATGCCCCTGTCATGAATCTGAGCACCCAGCACCTGGACCTCGGTCGCCTCAACGGCAAGAAGAAAGCCAAGGGCAAGATTGTCCTCTCCAATACGGGCAAGTCCGACCTCGAGATTAGTGCCCTCCAGGTTTACAATCCCGGTCTGACGGTGAGCGTCCCCAAGCGCGTGGTCAAGCCTGGCGAGAAGGTGACGATGAAGATAGAAATCAATGCTGGCGAGGGCAGCCAATATTTCAAGGGCCGCCGCAGCATTCTCCTGCTGACCAACGACCCCGCCAATCCCAAGGTGGTCATCGATGTTAGGGTAGAAAAGTAGCAGAGGACCAGGGTGTGGCGCCGAGTCCCTGCTCCGTTTTCCCCTGTCCTATACCCGAAGAAATGGCTCTCTGAGAGCCGCCCGAGAGAAAAATCCGCTAAAACATTTCGTGGAATCCGCGAAAACTATTACCTTTGCAGCGCAATCGGAAAGTAGCGCAGTTGGTAGCGCACTACGTTCGGGACGTAGGGGTCGGGCGTTCGAGTCGCCTCTTTCCGACCAGCAAGAGCGGATCTCCTTTGTGGTGGTCCGCTCTTTTTGTTACTTTGGTCGCTTGCGCGCCCTAGTTTCAACGCGGCCTTCGGCTGCCAGTTCGATAGGCTCATTCGCAGGGAAGAAAATACCTTCTATATGCCAATCTGTTTTTACCTTATCATAGAATGGGAAATGGCGGACGTGTACGCCCTGAAAGGGCAACCCGCGCCTAGCCCAGG
>CAMBWV010000126.1 GCA_945871755.1 uncultured Bacteroidales bacterium | reverse complement strand
GAGAGGGGGTAGCGGTCGCTTTGCTCCCTTAGTTTCAACGGTCGCTTTGCTCCCTAGTTTCAGTGCAGCCTTTGGCTGCTAGTTTCAAGTTTCATCGGTCGCTTTGCTCCCTAGTTTCAACGCAGCCTTTGGCTGCTGGCTCGATAGTCTTTATCGTTGAGGCTTATTCTTGCCTTCTTTTCAATCCCGAATCCAATCAGCGCCTTGTGCGCGCCCCTATACCTTATTATATATATCCAAAATCCAAGATTCTATGGCCAAAGACAATCGCATACATAATGTGCCTGCTGAGAATGGGCAGGAAACATCTCCCGAAGTGGTGCAAGCGCCTAGCCGCCCACTGCTGAGAGTCGGTATTACCCATGGCGATACCAATGGCGTGGGCTACGAACTTATCCTGCGCACCTTTGCCGACACGTTGATGTTTGATATGTGCACGCCCATCGTTTATGGTGCTGCCAAGGTGGCTACTTACCATGCCAAAGCACTCAATATTAAGCCCAATTTCAATTTCATCTCCTCGGCCGACGAAGCCAGAACCGACCGTCTGAACCTGATTAACTGCTTCGACCACGAGGTGCCCGTTGAATGGGGCAAGAAGACGCCCGAGGCGGGCCACGCTGCCCTCGAAGCCTTGGAGTGTGCCGTGGAAGATTTGCGCGATGGCAAGATTGACGCCCTCGTGACCGCTCCCATTTGCAAGGAGGCCATGCACGCCGCTGGCTTTAAGTTTGCCGGGCATACCGAGTTCTTGGCCGAGCGCTTGGGCAGCGCAGACCAGCATCCGCTGATGATTCTCCAGAGTGACGTGATGCGCGTGGCCCTCGTCACGGTGCATTGTCCCGTCAGTCAGGTGGCCGAGCAGTTGACCAGCGAAGGCATCGAGCAGCGCATTCGCGAGTTCTACGCCAGCCTGCGCCGCGACTACCTCTTGTCCACACCGCGCATTGCCGTTCTCTCGCTCAATCCGCATTGTGGCGATGGCGGAATGCTGGGTGACGAAGAGAAGAACGTCATAGCTCCAGCCGTTCACGCCGCCGTCGAAAGCGGCATTCCTTGCAACGGCCCGTTCTCGCCCGACGGCTTCTTCGGTGCTGGACTCTTCTCTCAGTTCGACGGCATCCTCGCCATGTATCACGACCAAGGCCTCATCCCCTTCAAGACCTTGTCGATGGACAGCGGCGTGAACTTCACCGCGGGCCTTTCCTACGTCCGCACTTCGCCCGACCACGGCGTGGCCTTCGACATTGCAGGCAAGGGCGAGGCCGACCTCTCCTCCTTCCGCAGCGCCATTTATGCCGCCGTAGATATTGTGCGCAACCGTCAGAGCGATGACGAAGCCCACCAGAATCCCCTGCCCAAACTCTACCACGAGCGCCGCGAGGACAGCGAGCGTTCGCGCCATACGATTCCGCAACCCGCCAAGCAAGAAGAACAATGAAATTTGCCATTCTCGCAGCTGGCGAAGGTTCGCGTCTCTTCCGCGAAGGCGTGGGGATGCCCAAACCCTTGGTGCGTGTAGGTGGCGAAACGCTTATCGGTCGCCTCCTGCGCATCTTCCATCAACAGGGAGCCGAGGAAACGGTTGTTATTGTCAACCAGTTGCACCCCGAGACCGAAGCCTACGTCCGCTCCCTGATGGCCGAGGGCCAATATGGGCCGATTCGTTTGGTCGTGAAGACCACGCCCAGTTCCATGCACAGTTTCCACGCCCTCAGCCCCTACCTCCAGGACGCGCCTTTCTGCCTGACGACCGTTGACACCATTTTCCGCGAAGAAGAATTTGCCGAATACATCCGCTCCTTCAAGGAAGCCACCAGCGCACAAAGTCTTGACGGCATGATGGCTGTGACGGATTTCATCGATGACGAGAGCCCGCTCTACGTAGGTACCGACGAGGCGCTGCGCATCACGGGCTTCCACGACACCTGTCAGGGTGACCGCTATATTTCCGGTGGTATCTATGCCCTCACGCCGCGCGCCCTGCCCACCCTGCAACGTCTGATGGACGAGGGACAAAGCCGTATGCGCAACTTGCAGCGTGGCCTGATAGCCGATGGACTGCACCTGCAGGCTTGTCCCTTCTCGAAGATTCTCGATGTTGACCATGCCGACGACATTGCCAAGGCAGAACTATTCCTCCAATCATGACCGAAAAAGTAATTTGGGGTATAGGACGCAGTGCGCGATACTCGCCCAACTCCATAGAACGCGATGCAGCCATCCTGGAAAGGGTGGCTGTACGCTTGCAAGCGGCTGGCCACAAGGTGCAGACCTGCAACGAGGACCAGTGGCCGCCCGTTGCCTTTGATGCCAAGCATTGTGCCGCCATCTTTTCCATGGCGCGCCATCTCGAGGTGCTTCGTGCCCTGAACGTGCTGGTTCAGCAGGAAGTCAGGGTGGTCAATGCGCCTGCCGCACTGCTGGAGAACGACCGCGGAAGGCAAACCCTCCGTTTCCAGCAAGCAGGAGTGCCGCAGCCTGAGAGCCTACTCTGCGGGACGCAGGCCGCGCCTGAAGTAGTGGACGCCGCCCTCCGCCGTTTGGGTCTGCCGCTCTGGGTGAAGCGTCCCGATGCCTGTGCCCAGTCTGCCGCCGACGTCAGTTTCGCTGCCGATGTTGCCACCCTCCGTCGTTGCCTGTCGGACTTCTCGCAGCGTGGTATTCCCCGTGCCTTGCTCATGGCGCATTGCGAGGGCGATGTCGTGAAGTTTTATGGCGTAGGCGGCACAGG
Organism: uncultured Bacteroidales bacterium; assembly: GCA_945871755.1. Classification (GTDB taxonomy): domain Bacteria; phylum Bacteroidota; class Bacteroidia; order Bacteroidales; family Bacteroidaceae; genus Alloprevotella. The sequence goes on along the minus strand of CAMBWV010000126.1, from coordinate 2,080 downwards.
TTTCTTTCACGTGGTGCATCCTACGTCGCCAGGCGGTTTCAGCAAGTACGGACTGGAGGTCCACAATGGCCCGTCCCATGGCTACGCCTTTGATGCAGAGGCCCTGCATGCCGCTGCCGAGCAGGCCAGCCAGGCCACAGGCATTGCCGTCTATGGAGGCGATGCCATCGTGTGCCCCGATGGGCGTTTCGCCATCATTGATTTCAACGACTGGCCCAGTTTCAGTGCCTGCGTTGATGCCGCTGCCACGGCCATTGCCCAACTGCTCACTGCCTCTTAGCCCGTATTTTCTTAACACGAAACTCAGGAGTAGGCTGAAATGAAACAAAAAACAGAAATAACCCTTGAAGAGGCTGGGGTTTATACTGGTTTTTGTTTCTCTCAACGGACAAGCTGACCGCCATTCCTGCAATTCGTATTAGAGCAACTAAAACAAACTATCCAACAACATAAAATCCCCTCCCATGTCAGTTTCCTCAACATTCAAGTCCCAAGATACCGAAGAGTGGTTGGACATCTATTTCACACGTCCTTTGGGCTATCTTTGGGCGCGCTTCTTCGACAAGTTGGGCGTGCATCCCAACGTCGTGACGATTCTCAGCATCCTCTTGGGTATTGCCGCGGCCGTCTGTTTCTATTTTGAAGACCTGTGGGTGAACATCGGCGGAATATTCCTGCTCGTCTGGGCCAACCTCTACGACAGTGCCGATGGCCAGTTGGCGCGTATGACGGGCAAGAAGACGCGCTGGGGCCGCATCCTCGATGGTTTTGCCGGTGATGTCTGGTTCTTCTGCATCTATTTTGCCATCTGCGCTCGCCTGATGGACGACCCCATCCCCTTCCTGCCGCAATACAACTGGGGCATCTTCATCTGGTTGCTCTGCGCCGTGGCGGGTTTCATTTGTCATGGCAAGCAGTGCCAACTCTCCGACTACTACCGCAATATCCACCTGTATTTCCTCAAGGGCAAGGCGGGCAGCGAACTCGACAACTTCAAGGCCCTGCGCCAGGAGTTTCGTTCGCTCAGTTGGACGAAGGAGCCCGCCTGGAAGGTCTTCCTCTTCTTCTACGGCAACTACACCCACTCGCAAGAGCAGCAGACCCCGCGCTTCCAAGCCTTCAAGGCAGCACTTGATGAGCGTTTCGAGGTGCTTCCCACCGCGCTGGTCGAGCGTTTCCGCGCTGGCAGCCTTCCCCTGATGAAGTACGCCAACATCCTCACCTTCAATACGCGTGCCATCGTGCTTTACCTGAGCATCCTCATTGGCCATCCCTGGCTCTACCCCTTGTTTGAAATCACCGTGATGGTGGGCCTCTATCTCTATATGCGCAGTCGCCACGAGCACCTCTGCGACGAATTGCTCCGCGACTTGGACACCTTCCAATAATCTAAAAACGTTCCCATGAGTTCCAAACTAAGAAACTTCTTCCTCCTCTTCGGCATTGCCGCCCTCATCGTGATGGCGTTCAGTTTTGAGGACGGCTACGAGCAGATTCGCCGTAACATCGTCAGTGCCGGCCTCTATCTGCCCGCCGTCATTGGCGTGTGGGTCTTTGTCTATGCCCTCAACGCCTTGGCCTTTCAGATTATCGTCAACCACGGCACGCACGACAAGCACCTTTCCTATCGCCATTCCTACAAACTCACCGTTTCGGGTTTCGCCTTCAGTTACACCACGCCCTTCGGCTTCGGCGGTGGTCCCTATCGTGTCATGGAGTTGGCCCACTACATCGGCACGCCGCGCGCCATGAGTAGCGTGGTGCTCTATTCCATGATGCACATCCTCTCGCACTTCTGCCTGTGGACCACGGCCATCTTCGTCTTCATCGCCTTCTATTTCGAGAAGATGCAACCCTGGCTCTGGACCCTCTTCTCCGTCTATATGGTTATCCTGCTGGTGGCCCTCGTCGTCTTCCGCTATGGCTATAAGAACGGTCTGATTGTCAAACTCTATCGCATCTGTCTCCTGCATATCCCATTCGTCAAGAAGCATGCGAAGAAGTTCTACGACAAGAAGATTGAGGCTATGGAGAAGGTGGACCACGACACCGCCTACCTCCTCGGCGAGCATCCGCGCGC
>CAMBWV010000125.1 GCA_945871755.1 uncultured Bacteroidales bacterium | reverse complement strand
AACAGGATACGCTCAGCGTGTAGGCTTAAGGACCAATGCCTTGGCTTGGGCTACGGCCACGCCCAACTTGGGTGTGGAACTGCGTATGTCGCGCCACTTCACCTTCAGCCTGGATGCCTATGGCAACCCGCTCAAGTTTGACAAACTTCGTACCCAGTTCGTAGCCTTGCAGCCCGAGGTGCGCTACTGGTTCTCTGCCCGTCCACAGGCTGGCCATTTCATAGGAGTCAATGCCTTCGGTGCTGCCTATAAGTTTCAAGCCAAGCAGACGTGTCATGAAGGCGATGCCGTGGCAGCGGGTCTGACCTACGGCTATAGCATCCCCTTGAGCCGTCGTTGGAGTATGGAAGCCGCTGTCGGAGCAGGCGTTCTGCTTCACCGCGATTTCCATTATGGAAAGGGGACGGTGCGACCTGACTCGCCCAACAATAAGAAAGCACGACTGGCTCCGACAAAGCTGGGCGTCACCTTTACCTATCATCTCAAATAATACGCCTGCTAGCCCTCATTGGCCAGCAGATGTCTCCCTATTATAGGTCACACACCTATTATTATAGACCCCACACATATTATAAAGGAACTCCCCCACGAAAAAAGGATATTCCATGGACACACAACAGAATACTTCCCAACGCCTCGCCCAAGGCAAAAACATCCTTCACCGCTTGATGTTGCTCCTCGCCCTGAGCGTGTGCGCCATCGGTGTTATGGCACAAACCATGCGCGTAAGCGGTGTCGTATTGAAGACGGATACTAAAGAGCCGCTCGTAGGTGTCAACGTCGTTGATGTTAGTACGGACCGCCTGCTTACTACCACAGACATGGACGGACGCTTTGCTACCAACGCTCTGGCCAATGGAAAATTGCGCTTTACTATGGTGGGTGCCAAAGCTGTAACCGTGAAGGTGAACAACCGCAACTTTATTGAGGTGCTCATGGAGGAAGACAGTAAGCATTTGGGTGAAGCCACCGTGAAAGCCAAGCGTATTACGAACAAGGTGATGCCCGAGCAGACCACCATTGAAATTGTGGGCAACTCGGCCGTGATTCGCACCAACGTACGTATGCCAGTGGAAATGTATTCTCCCCAGATTCGCTATGTAGCCCAGCCTGTCATGTGGAATATCACCCGCGGTAGCTACCAGCTGATGCGCCCGCTGGTGTACGATGCTAGCCAATACCACAGTACGCAGGACCGCATGTACGACTTTAATATGAAGGAGAAAGACCCATTGGCTCCCTATATCTCCCTGCATATTAACAATGCTAAATCCGAAACGGGCAATTATTTCCTGATTCCCTATGTCGATTCCGTCTATTTCGAGAATGGCAAGGACGACTACAAGTGTGATTTCTACCAGGCGATGGAGGATTATACCAAAATCCTTTGGCGCGACACCGCTACCATTGCAAAAGGTACAATCAATCCGCTTCGCTTCTTGGAGTACTCCCTCGTAGGTTGCGACCTGGCAGGCGAGGATTACACTCCGAAGCCTGAGCTTCAGTTGCGAGACACTCAGGGTGAAATACGTCTGCGCTTTGCCAGAGGTAGCAGCGAGCTCAACGTAAAGGACGGGCAAAATAGTGAGGAGCTAGGACGTCTGTCGCAAGAGATGCGCACCATTGCATCTAATCCCAACATGAATCTGCGCGCCTTCACCATCACAGGTATTGCCTCGCCTGATGGCCCCTACCGTGGAAATATCAATTTGGCCAATCGGCGTATGCAGTCTGCGCTCAACGAAATTTTGAAATACGTCAGCGCAGAAGACCGTCGCAGGATGGAGGTCAAGTCGAACGCCCGCGTAGCCACCTGGCAGGAAGTTGTCGTCCTGCTTCGCCGTGATTCGCTCTTCGACCAAGCCAACCAGGTTGAGGAAATCATCAACCGACACGAGGATCTAGACCTTCAGGGCAGGGATATAAAGCGCCTCAGCTTCTACAAGCAACTTGAGGAAGAGTACCTGCCCCAACTGCGCCGCGTGCAGTATGAGTTGAACTACTCTGTCTTCCGCCAACTGACGAACGAAGAAATCAAGGAACTCTACAAACAAGATTTCCGCCAACTGACGAAATTTGAATACTACCGCCTCTTCAACGAAGAAAAGAATGAGGGAAAGCGCGAAGAATACTTGCGCAACGCCGTCAACATCTACCCAAGATTCGTATTGGCTGCCAACCAGCTGGCTGTGGCAATGATTAAGAAGGACGCTCCCGAGTTGGAACTGTTGGAAAAGGAAGCAGGCGAGAAAGCCCCCTACGCAGTAAATCTCAACCACACGATAGCCCTGCTCCACCATGGCCGATTCTCTAAGGCTGATACGCTGGTTGCTCACCTTGACCCCGCACGGCCAGAAACACGCATGGTAAAGGCCATCAGCGATGCCTTCAACGGACACTTCCTAGAAGCCTATCCCGTCATTGCCCAAACGGGAGATCGCAACCATGTGCTGATACTGCTGGCCATGAAGAAGAACAAGGAGGCGCTGGAACTGGCTCAGAAGTTGCCCGACGACAAGGCGGACAACATTTATATCCGCGCCATCTGCTTGAACCGTTTGGAGCGTTCCGTGGAAGCTGAAGCGGCACTCAAGAAGGCCATCAAGATGGACCCCTCGCTACTGAAGATTGCTGAGATTGACGGCGACGTCAACTCGCTCTTGGAAAATAAAACGAAGTAAATCCAACAGCAGCCGCCTTTGGCCCAGTCTGCAAAAGGGCGATACTTATCTACATTTCCCCAAAGCATCCACACCCACCTATACGTCTAGTTATCGTACCATATATATATATGTATCACATCACCAAGAAATATTCTGGTCTTCGCCGTATGTTGGCAATCTGTGTTGGCCTCGCCTGCATCCAAACAGCCCAAGCTCAGCTTGAGAAAAGCGCGCTTGATTACATGTTGCAGAGACAGCCAATTGCCAAGCATTTCGACGATAAAAAATTCGGCGACCACATCTTCTTTGAAGCTGGTTTGGGACTCAACGCCCGCCCCAGCAAAGAAAAGAAAATCACTGACCCTGGCGCACAAGCCAGCGTAGCCTTCGGAGATTGGGTCACGCCCAACCACGGATGGAGAATTGGAGTCCGCGCAGGCACCTACAAGTGGGGCGAGCCAAAGGGTAAGGCTCTCTCGATTAGCGGTGACTACCTGCTCAACCTGACGTCACTCGCCTCACCGAGTTACCAGACGCCGCGCCACTGGGAGTGGTACGGAATAGCGGGTCTCGATGTAAACATGTCGCACTATGATCAATCGACCACCAAATCCTTGGGCGTGCATCTGGGTCTGCGTTCGCAGTACAACGTGGGAGACTATACCTATTTATATATAGAACCGCAGGCTGGGCTGCAAAGAGACAAACTCTACCATATCAACAGTTGGCAAAAGTATCGCCCGATGGGAAGCGTCCAGGCAGGTTTGGGTTTTCGCCTCATCCCTGGCATGCGCAAGCATAGAGCCGATACTACCGATGGGCATTGGCTGAGCCGCTGCTTCGTGGAGATTGCTGGAGGTCCCTCCTTCATTGCCAACTCTACGCCTAAGAGTTGGGACGACCGCATGGGCATGCGCGTACAGGCCAGCGTCGGAACATTCTTCGACCCCTTCAACGCCATCCGCCTCACCGCCTCGTTGGCTGCCTACAGACAGCGGCCTTATGACCAGACCAGAGCGGCCATGCTTTCGGCGGGCTATATGCTCAACCTCCACAACCTTGTGGGCGGTTACGAGCCCAACCGCCGATATTCCGTGAATGCTGTGGCCGATGCCAATGTCGGTTTCTCGTCTTCCGGACAGGGACGCAAGATGTCCTATGGTATTGGTGGCGGTCTGCAAGCCAACTTGGGCATTGCGCCTGGTATTGGCATCTTCCTCGAGCCTCGCGTTGACTTCATGCACGGCACGTCGGGCGGCTTCGCTCCCGAGTTGACCAGCGTGGGCAACTGGGACATCGTACCCTCCATCCTCCTCGGCTTTGGTTTTGCCCACGGCACACAGACCTACTCACAGTTGGCACGCAACAAGGACTTCGAGCAGCAGACGCCCTACGACCACCTGTTCCTGGACGCTGGTCTTGGCATCGGCGAACCTTGGACGCGCCACACCATGGACCACCCTACCAGCAATCTGCGTCCCAAGGCATTCCTTGGCATAGGCAAATGGTGGAACGCCTACTCGGGTACGCGCGTTTGGCTAGAATCGCAGCAACTGGAAACGGCTAATCTTCGCCGCTTCAAAACCTTCAATATCGGTGCGGACTACCTTTGGCATATTTCCAACACCCTCCATGGCTACGACCCCAACCGCGCCACCGACGTTTTCGCAGCTGTCGGTGTGAATGCCTCCAAGCGTTCGGAAGGCGGCGGCTTCTTCTTTGGCGGCAACATTGGCGTTCGTGGCATCTGGAATATCAACAAGATGTGGGGACTTTATCTCGAGCCCCAAGTGCGCATCTACAACAACAACTATCTGCCCAACTCCAGCTTTGGCCGCTTCAACACGAACATTACTGCCGCAGCCGTCCTCGGTGTGCAGGTGAACCTGCGCGACTATGTGCCCTCGCAGGGTTGGGAAGCCTACGACAAGGACGACCGCCACAACTTCTTCTCGATTGCAGGTGGGCTCGGCACCTCGGCTGTGGGTGCTAGCAGCAAAGAATATTGGGGTGTTGGCAGCCGCGCGAGCTTCGGCCACCGCTATTCGCCCGTCTCCGCATGGCGTGTCAACCTCACGGGTTATGAGAATAGCATCAGCAACCGCCGCTATGCCCGCGGCATGGTCGGTGCAGACTACATGATGGACCTCACCACGCTCGGCAA
>CAMBWV010000124.1 GCA_945871755.1 uncultured Bacteroidales bacterium | reverse complement strand
CCCAACGGTATTCCCAACAACCTGATGCCCTATATCACCCAGACCGCCATCGGTATGCGCGAGGAACTCGGCGTCTTTGGCGACGACTACGATACGCACGACGGAACGGGTGTGCGCGACTACATTCACGTGGTCGATTTGGCCAATGGCCATGTGGCTGCACTCAAGGCTATCGAAGAGAAGAAGGGCCTGGCCATCTACAACCTCGGCACGGGCCACGGCTATTCCGTACTCGACGTGGTGAAGGCCTTCGAGAAGGCCAACGGCCTCAAGGTGAAGTATGCCATCAAGCCCCGCCGTCCGGGCGACATCGCCACTTGCTATTGCAACCCCGCCAAGGCTAAGGCTGAACTCGGTTGGGAGGCACAGTTTGGTATCGAAGAAATGTGCCGTGACTCTTGGAACTTCCAGAAGAACAACCCCAACGGTTACGAGAAGTAAACAAATCCACTAGATGATTCTCCGCGGAGGTGATTGCTGCCTCCGCGGAGATTTCTGCATCCATTGTGAAGGAGCTTCCTTCGCTTGATCCTTCAATCTATGAGGCTTGCGCACAGGTGAGGCCGAGAGGTCTATGGTTCGATACCATCGCTTGCTGCAATCGTTTAATCAAATTTTATGTCACAAATCGTAAGCAGGAAGTACCTGCTCCCTTTTATTCTTGTCGCTTCGCTCTTCTTCTGCTGGGGCTTTGCGCATAGTATCTTGGATATTCTCAATAAGCATTTCCAGGACTTGTTGCAAATATCGAAGGCTGATTCCGCCGATGTTCAGCTGGTGCTCTACGGAGGTTACTTCATCATGGCTATCCCCGCGGGAATGATAATCCGCCGCTGGGGTTACAAGGCTGGTGTGCTGACGGGCCTTTTGCTTTATGGTCTAGGTGCGCTATTGTTTGTACCAGGCGAACGAATGATGTCCTTCCACTTCTTTCTCTTGTGCCTCTTCATCATCGGCTGCGGCCTGACTTGTTTGGAGACAGCCGCCAATCCGTATGTCACCGTCTTGGGCGATGCCGAAACGGCCACTTCGCGCCTTAACCTAGCCCAGTCGCTCAATGGTTTGGGCTGGATAGTCGGTCCGCTGGTCGGCGGTCTGATTGTCTTTGGCGAGGACGGTTCTGTGGCTCTGCCTTATGCCGTAATCGGTGTGGCTGTTTTGGTGATAGCCGCAGTGTTTAGTCAGATGAAACTGCCCGAGATTGTGGAAGAAACCACGACACAGACGCAGGGCCAAGCGCGCCTCATGGGCTCCACCGCCTTTGTCTTTGGCCTCGTTGCCTTGTTCTGCTATGTGGCCGCCCAGACGGGAGTCAACAGTTTCTTTGTCAACTACGCCACGGAGGTTTCCGCCATGACCAACACGCAGGCCGCCCTTCTGCTCTCCTTTGGCGGTATGGGCCTCTTTTTGGTTGGTCGTTTGTTGGGCAGTTGGCTGATGAAGTATATCAAGGCAGGACGTCTTCTGCTCCTTTGCGCCATTGGTGCCACCCTCTGTATGCTGTTCGTTATCTACGGCGGCACCATTGGCTTGGTTGCCCTGATTCTCACGTATCTATTTGAGTCCATCATGTTCCCCACCATCTTTGCGATGGCTCTTCAGGGGCTCAATTCTTTCGCCACCAAGCGCGGTTCGTCCTATCTCATTATGATGATTGTGGGCGGAGCCATAGCTCCCAAGGCGATGGGCTATCTGGGCGAGACCAATATGGCCATCGGCTTCATTATTCCCCTTGTTTGTTACCTCGTAATCGGTGCTTATGCAAAACGTATTGGATAATCTCGACCAGTTGTCCGACGAACAACTGCTTCGCAAATATTATAGTCGCTACGGAGGCTACTGGGAATGCCCGGGCCTGTTGGATTTCTGCTATTTGGTGAATCCCTATTTCACACGCTCCAAGATTATCGACGAGATGCAGGCCAACTTCCGCACACTCGTTTCCGAATATCCCGCAGGTATGTCTGTCAACAGTCGGTTGGCTAGCCAGTGCTGGAACGTTCGCCCCGAGTATATCCTGCCAGGCAACGGCGCTGCCGAACTCATCAAGGCGTTGATGGAGAACCTCGAGGGAACCATCGGTGTGGTGCGCCCCACGTTTGAGGAATATCCCAATCGCCTCGCTCCCGAGCAGGTGGTCACCTTCGTGTCGCAGCATCCCATGTTTCGCTACGATGCCGACGACCTCATCGCCTATTTCTCCGCGCATCCCGTTGACACCCTCCTGCTCATCAACCCCGACAACCCCTCGGGCAACTTCATCCCCATGGCTGGCGTGCATCGTTTGGCCGCTTGGTGCGAGGAGCGTGGCATTCGCTTTGTGCTCGATGAGAGTTTCGTAGATTTCAGCGTAGGTTTTGCCGACAATACTTTCCTTGCCGACGCCCTCTTGGAGCGCTATCCCCACCTCTGTGTCATCAAGTCTATCTCCAAGAGTTACGGCATCCCAGGCCTGCGTCTCGGCATCCTTTGCAGTGCCGACACCGACCTTGTGGCGCAGTTGAAGAAGCAGGTGAGCATCTGGAATATCAATTCCTTCGCCGAGTTCTTCATGCAGATTTATCCCAAGTATCGCGAGGACTATGTGCAGGCTTGCCACCAGTTCATCCAGACGCGCGAGGATTTCGAGGCGCAACTCAGCGACATACCTTTCATCCGCGTCATGCCCTCGCAGGCCAACTATTTCTTCCTCGAAGTGCTTCCTCCCTATCGTCCCAAGCAACTCTGCGCCCTCCTCTTGCGCAAGTACAACATCCTGGCCAGTGCCTGCCTTGCCAAGAAAGGCATTGACCCCGACAGGTATATGCGTATCGCTGTGCGCAACCATGGCGACAACGAACGCCTCATCCAAGCCTTCCGCGAATTGGCTCAATAACCTCCTGCGCCCCTCCTATATAAATAAGGAGTAGGCCAGCAAAAATCCACTATTCACCACCCACCAGCAGTATCGTTCATGGCACAAATCAAAACCTCTAAGGGCCTTCTTCCTTACAAGAGTCACCTGCTCCATTTCGGTTCAAAGCGAATGGACAAGGTTGTCATGCTCGAAAACCTGTGCCTCCTTGCCGCCTATCTCGACAAGATAGACCTCAACTGGGGCCCTGCCTTCGGCTCGCTCATAGGCATTGTGCGCAACGACGACTTTCAGCCCTGGAAACCCCTCTTCGATATCTACATTCTCAAGGAGGACGAGGAGCGATTCAAAGATGTGCTGTGGTTGATGATGGACGACGGTTTTCAACTGGTCCGCCACGAGCGCCGCGGTCTCTACGTACTGATGCGCCGCCAGGAGTATATCAAGGTGTTCGTCCTCCACAAAATCTGTAGTGATGTTCGCCACACAGGCGGCTCCGACTTTATCCACGAGAAGTATCTCCAGAACACCGTCAAGTGGGACTTCAAAGGCATCGCCCTCAACGTGCCAGCCGATGTGGACGAGTATCTCACCTTCCAATATGGTGCCGACTGGACTACACCCAAGCAGACCGTCACCTATTCCAGCGGCCTCTGGGCCCGTCTGAGCCATTGGACCAAGACTTTCCTGCAAGACAGCCTGCCCGACAGCCTGTACTATTACTGGCTCCTGCACCATCGGCAGAAGGATTTCCGCAAGTTCAAGGCCCGTTGCGAAAAGGCCGGCATCCCCCTGCCAGCCGACGTCCAGTTGGCCAGTCTCAAACCGCGCAAGTACAAGAAGGTGCTCACCGTCGGCGTTTACGACCTGCTCCACAAGGGCCACGTAGAACTCTACCGCCGTGCCAAGGGCCTAGGCGACTACCTTATCGTGGCAGCCCAGGACAGCGAATACATCCTCAAGTACAAGCCCAACGCCCGTGTCCTCAACTCCACCGAAGATCGCAAGTACATGATAAAGTCCATCCGCTATGTTGACGAAGTCATCACCTACACCGACGTAGATCAGATAGTCCAGCAAGTAGATTTCGACATCTTCGTTACAGGCCCCGACCAAACGCACGAGGGCTTCCGCCGCGCCATCCAGTGGTGCGAGGACCACGGCAAAGAGCACATCGTTCTCGGCCGCACGGACGGAGTTAGTTCCAGCGAACTCAAAGCCAAGATTGCCGAGAAGACACACCGCGCGTAGGATTTAAGTTATTCACTTTTTTGTGAATCCAAAAAACTTTGCTAAATTTGCAGGCAAACAACGAACAATATGATTGTTACTTTTGACAAGGAATACCTGCGAGAACTTTACGAAACAGGAAAGAGCGACAAGAAGCATCGTTTTCAGCCTGAGGTTATTCGAAAATATCAGATCTGTATTCGCTATTTGCTTGGAGCTAGTGATATCTATGCGTTGTTTTCAGTAAATTCTTTGAACTATGAGGTACTGAAAGGTGACAAAGCGGGTATATCTTCCATCCGAGTAAACCGACAATATCGTATAGAGTTTACTATTTCTGAACAAGGTTCCGACACTATCGTTACCGTATGTAATATATTAGAATTGTCAAATCATTATAAATAGAGGAGTATGATTACGATAAAAGGAGTTGACCCTTCCATGATAGCCAATAATTTGGAACCACTTCAGCCAGTCCATCCGGGGGAAATGATAAAGGATGAGATAGAATGTCGTGGTATTTCTCAGAAGAAACTTGCCGAACAAACTGGCATACCCTATACCGCGCTCAATGAAGTGCTGAATGGTAAGCGACCCGTTTCAACGGAGTATGCTTTGTTGTTGGAGGCCGCTTTGGGTATCGAAGCAGGAATCTGGATAAAAACACAGGCTGATTATGACTTGGTAACAGCGAAGCGTAATCAGTCGTTTGCGAAACGATTGGCAAAGATTCGGGAAATTGCTGCCATGCT
>CAMBWV010000123.1 GCA_945871755.1 uncultured Bacteroidales bacterium | reverse complement strand
CAAAGCCATCGCCTACACCGAGGCTGTCAAGGCTGCCACTGCTAAGGAAAAGGTATGGGAACTCTACGAAGCCTACATCAAGGCTGCAACTCCCGCCGACAAGGCAAAGGCTGAGAAGAAGTACAAGGCTGCTGTTGCCAAGGTCAACAAGGCCGTAGCAAAAGCATTGAGCAAGAAATAATAGTAGGGAACATCCCTCCCCTCCTTCAATACTAGAGGCTGCGTCGCACGACACAGCCTCTTTTTTGCACTAACAAAAGGCGACTTTCTGCGACTTTACCCTGCTAAACAAAAATACAAAGGGGAAGAAGAATAGTATTCGGAAAAAAAATCCTATATTTGCCTCGCACTCTGTTTTCTCTGTCCAATGTATTGGCTGAATCATCTAGTGCATAGTCAGAATTATCCAATGAACGGGATGAACCATCCAATGGACAGGCGGAAGCCAACCACATTTTCCGATTCCCATCACATTATCAAATAATCTAATCACATTCTAATATAAATATGTACTTATGAAAAACAAATTCATTGCTCTGCTAATGCTGTTTGGCGTGGCGTTGACGCCCGTCGCGGCACAGGATTTCGTCAATCTGACGCCGCGCGCCAAAACGATGACACAGACGTCGGGCGAACTCGTGCTCCCCAATAGTTTTGTCATCAGCGCGCAAAATCTTCCCGAGGAAATGACGCGGGAAGTGGAGAAGTTTATCACCAGTTACAATGCCGCCACGGGTGCTACGGCCACCGTTGGCACCGAAGGCGCACTCTTCACCATTGATCTGCCCGTCAGCAGTCTGGGCGAGGAAGGCTATAAGGTAAACGTCACGGCCGAAGGCGTCAGCATTGAAGCCAGCACCGCCACGGGCCTTTACTATGCCTTCCAAACCATCAAGAAGTTGCTGCCCGCCAACGTCATGGCTGGCAAGGCCGACGCGGCTGTCACCAAGTATGCCCTTCCGCTGGTCAGCATCAACGATGCCCCGCGCTTTGGCTATCGCGGTTTCATGCTTGATGTGAGCCGCCACTTCTTCACCGTTGATGAGGTGAAGCGTATGCTCGACGTGATGTCCTATTATAAGATGAACCGTTTCCACTGGCACCTGAGCGACGACCAGGGATGGCGCGTGGAAATCAAGAAATATCCCAAGCTGACCACGGTCGGCAGCATTGCGCCCAACGTGATGTTTACCGACATGCACACCTGCACGCAGTACTGGCTCAACAAGCCCTACGGCCCCTACTTCTACACGCAGGAAGAACTGCGCGACGTGGTGGCCTATGCCAAGGAGCGTCACATCGAGATTGTCCCCGAGATTGATATGCCTGGCCACTTCGTTGCAGCCATGGCTTCCTATCCTGAGTTCAGTTGCTACCCCAACGGCACGCACACCATCTGGACCACGGGCGGTATCTCTAGTGATATTCTCAACGTGGCCAATCCCAAGGCGGTGCAGTTTGCCAAGGACATCCTCAGCGAACTGATGGACATCTTCCCCTACGAGACCATTCACATCGGCGGCGACGAATGCCCCACCTCGGCTTGGGAAGGCAATGCCGAATGTCAGGCGCGCTATCAGGAATTCGGACTGACGAACTACCGCCAGTTGCAAAGCCACTTTATCAAGGAGATGGCGGACTTCGTGCAGAGCAAGGGCCGCAAGTTAGCCGTCTGGAACGAAGCCATCACGGCCGCTAGCGCAGACGTGGAGACCGTGAAGTCCACGGGCGCGCTCGTCTATTGCTGGACGGGTCCGGAGGCTGCCGCAGCCAAGGCCGCACAACTGGGCCTTGACAATATCTACACGCCCTGGGGCCCCTACTATATCAACCGCAAACAGGGCAACGGCCCGCTCGACCCGCCGGGTGCCGGTTACGGAACGGACGACGTGAAGGCCACCTACAATCAAGCCATTCCCTCGGCCACTAAGTATGGCGTGCAAGGCACCTTCTGGACGGAGCACGTCAGCGACCGCGAATACATGGAGTGGCTCGCCCTGCCCCGTCTGATTGCCATTGCCGAAGCAGGCTGGACACCCCAGGCACGCCGCAGTTTCACCGATTTCCAGAAGCGTATGACGGCCGACACTACCCTGCTCAACTATGGCGGTTACCTCTATTGTAAGTATCACATGCTGGTTGAAGAATCGGGCAGCGGCGAAACCACAAAGGTCATGCCGCTCAGCAATACCGAAACCAACAAGTACTACTATCGCCTCATCTCGGGCGGCACGGATGCCACGCGCAAGGACCGCTGCATTGAACTCGTGGCCGAGGGTTCGTCCCTGCTCACACAGTACAGCTCCAACAATATTGCCGTTGGCCGCCTCTGGACGAACACGCAGGCCAACGAAGGCGATGCCAACTACGACTACCAGTGGTGGAGCGTGGAGGAAGACCCCGCACATCCTGGCAAGTACGCCATTGTCTGCAAGGCCATCCCCGAGGGTTCGGTAAAGCCCAACCCCACCGCCACAAACACCAGCGGCCGCTGGGACTACGACAACACAACGAAGCACTACAACTTCCAACTCGGCACAGGAGCCTACGGCGAGAAGGACGGCAACTACTACTACTCCATCGCCAGCGACCAAGTGAGCGGCCAGTACTTGAACTCTTCCATGTCGGGCCAGGGCCTTTCGGTCAACGTTTATGGCCAGCCCAACGATGGTGCAGGCGGCCAGTGGCAATGGGCACCGATGGAGGACTACGGCCAGGGCGGCACAGGCGGCGAAGCCGTTGCACTCGTTCCCCTGAAAGCCGATGCGCAGTACGTATTCTATAATAATGTAGATGGTTTCGACCGCACGCAACTCTGCGACCTCAACAAGGGCACTAGCCTCACCCACTCCACAGATGCCTTTGCCGCCAACGTATGGACGGTCAAGGAGTCGGACGTCAACGAGACTGCTGGCACGCAGACCTTCAAGTTGCAGAATGCTGTGACGGGCCGCTACATCAGTGGCAGCACCTCCTTCGTGGATCGCCAAGGCTATCCCGTCACGATGGGAGCGACTGGCGCCACTATGTCCCTCGCTTGGGACAATCAGGCACAGGAATACCGCCTCAAGGTGGCCGACCGCAGCCTCTTCCCCCTCCCCGTCGGCACAGTGAATGCAGGTGCCACGATTAGCAAGGATGCCACTTACGATGCACCGCGCCTTCAGGGTGCCACATGGACGGCCCAGCGCGTACGCCTCGTCACCCTCAACTGCGTGGACGACCAGGGCGCAACGCTCGGCACGTTCAAGCGCGGTGTGGACGTGGCACTGACGGAACTCACAGCTGAACTCTGTCCCGCGTTCAAGAATACCGTGGTCGAATCCATTGCCGAGACAGCCGAGAATACCTACACGGTCACCTACAAGCGCTCAGCCTATGAGGTCAAGGTGGTTTGCCGCGACCAGCGCGGTGCTATCCTTGAAGAGGAGGCCCACAACGTGCCCGTTGGCGAGAGCTACACCTTTGCCCTGCCCGAGTTGCCCGAGTACTACACCCTGCAAGAGTCCGATCAAGCCGATGGCACCATCCTCACTCCCACCGAAGATATGCAGGTGAACGCCACCTACCAGAGCGAGGCTTACAACGGCGTGAAGCGTCTGGCACAACCCGTCACCGAAGTCAAGGCTGGCCGCAGCTACGTCATCTACGATGCCTCCACGGCCGATGGCGGTGCTCGTCAGGGCTATCGCAACGTCAATGCTTCGAACCAAGTGTTCTGCTCCAAGACCATTGAGGATGCCAATCCACTCCACACCTGGTTGCTCGAGCCGAGCGGCACAGCCTTCAAGGTGAAGAACGAATGGGTGGGCCTCTACGTTCCCGCACTGACCACGCAGGCCACGCCCGCTGTGCTATCCAAGACGGCAGGCTCCTACAAATTCGTGCTCAACAGCGATGGCGAGACCTTCAAGATTCAATGTACGACTAACAGCGTCTGCTGGGACGGCGTGGCCAGCGGAGCCCTGGTGGGCTGGAACGCTCCCGGCCACCCCTACCTCGTTTACGAATACGTGGCCGAGCCCTACTTCTCCGTACAGGTGACGGAACAAGACGAAGAGGGCAACATCCTCACAGCCGCCGAGCGCTACATGGTGAAGGCTGGCGAAGCATTCACGCTGACCATTGGCAACCACGAAGGCTACACCTTCTCCGAAATCCAAGGTGGCGAAGCCCTCTCAGCCGTCAAGGCCAACCTCAACATCACCGTTGTCTATACCAAGAATACCCCAGACGGCATCAGCGGTGTGCAGGCCGCGCAGCAGCGTCAAGCTATCTACGACCTCAGCGGCCGCCGCATCCAGCGCCCCGCATCAGGATTGTACATCGTCAATGGCGTAAAGGTTTACGTGAAATAACCGCAAAGCCAAACGAAACCTAGGAAGCAAATCCCTTCCAATCATTCAAAAGAGACGAAGATCCTTGATTGATCTTCGTCTCTTTTATTGGTGACCTGGCGAACTATCAAGGCATAAAAAACTAGGGTTTCATGAAAAAATCTATGGGTAATCAAAACCTCGAGATTCGTAACTACTCTGGTCAAAGTAGTCAGGAGTTGTCTCAAAAATCCTGTGGCACTGATAAAACAAAAACCTAAAAAACCCCATCCGGCTGAAATCATCATAGAAAACTAATGGAAGTACACAACGGGACGATGCACCTCTTCAGAGGAAAATGGGTTTATTTCCTGTTTATCGCCTTGAAGAGGCTGACAGCCTTCTGAAAGAAGGTGGGGTTGGGTTTCGGCTGGGGCGTTAAGAGCCTGCTCTTATAAGACCCACCCGAAACCCAAACACCAGGGCGAAGCCCCCAGACTCTTCAAGGGGTTTATCTTGG
>CAMBWV010000122.1 GCA_945871755.1 uncultured Bacteroidales bacterium | reverse complement strand
ACACAACCAATGAGTACAAACTCCGTACTCACACCTTGCAAGCAAGGTGCGGTACTTTCACGTTACTCCCTTGTTCTCCCGCCGCCGCAACCACTTATTTTGCCTTTTCCACTTAGCAAAAACCGCCTAATCAATTCATTATCAAGCTCCAAAAACAACCGTCTAGAAATGTTAAAAATACAATCACGGTTGGTTTTCTTAAAAGTTGTGGAAAAGGCGAGGGCTAGCAAGGGTGCAGGAAGGGGGATACGTAAACAGTGGGGAGGCCCGAAAAGCCCTAGGCGTGGGAGAAGTTGGAGGGTTCGTGGGGTAGGGGAGCGGGGGCGAAATAGCGGTGCGCCGCAGGGGTGTAAAATGGTGGAAAAAGGAGGGGTTGGAAATGTTAAATGCGTGATAATTAGGCACAATTCGTTTGGCTATTTGAAGTGTTCTTCGTATATTTGCTGAGCAAACCAACGGAGGAATCGCCCTCGGGAAGCATCGAAAACGGCTCCCCTCGACGGCAAAAATCCACCCGCCTTTGCGCGGAAATCCTCTCCGGCGCACACGTTGCCTTAGCAGGCTCTCACGACTTTCGGTCTGGCACTTACTCCTTCCTGCAAGGCACACACCGCTCCTTCCTTTCACCCTCCTAAGCCTTATATATATAAGGTATAGAAAGGAAAGGCACGCGCCGCCTCCGTTAAAAGAAAATAGAAATGACGAAAACCAACAAATTCCAGAGAGTAATTATCGCAGTCGTTAGCCTTGTGCTGACATTCACCTTCCAGAGCGTACAGGCCGATGAGGTACTGACGGGCAAGGCTTCCTTCTACGGAAACAAATTCCACGGTCGCAAGACCAGCAGTGGGGAGCGCTACCACCGCGACAGCCTCACCTGCGCCCACAAGACCCTCCCCTTCGGCACCCTCCTCAAGGTGCGCAACCTGAAGAACGGTCGCGAGGTGGTTGTCAAGGTGACGGACCGCGGTCCCTTCGTCAAAGGTCGTATCGTTGACCTTTCGCTGGCTGCCGCACGCGAACTCGATATGCTCTCTTCGGGCGTTGTCAATGTAGAAGCTACCTTCGTGAAGCGCGTAACGCCCACCAAGAAGGGCGAACGTACACCGAAGTTCCGCCTCATCCAGCCTCAGAAGGCACAGCTCAAAGCGCCCAATATGGCACTGAGCCAT
The DNA here is from genome assembly GCA_945871755.1 of uncultured Bacteroidales bacterium. Taxonomy (GTDB): domain Bacteria; phylum Bacteroidota; class Bacteroidia; order Bacteroidales; family Bacteroidaceae; genus Alloprevotella. The sequence continues at coordinate 3,669 of CAMBWV010000122.1, read as the reverse complement.
CCCAGCCACCTCACGCCCAAGAAGCCAGGCATCAAAATCAACTACCAGCCTGGTCAATGGACCGTCTTCAACGGACAGCCCACCGCCATGGTGAAGATGCCCAAGAAGAACAAGTAAGAAAAGCATTCAGCGATAAGTGCCGACCACAACTATATGAAATAAGGGAGACAGCCTGTTGGTTGCCTCCCTCATTTTTTTGTAAACACCTCCTCTTCCCTCCTCTATCCTCCTCTTATATCCTCTCCCTCCTCCGCCCTAATCCAAAAATCCATCCTTTTTCAAAAATTGTGAGGAGGCAATTTGGTAGATAAAAAAAAACTCTCTAACTTTACCGCCAAATTCTATTCACATGTTTAATTAAATACCTAAGTTCAATGAAAAAAATCTACAGTTTCATTGCCCTGATGCTGCTCCTCTTCGCAGGCAGCGCACAGGCGCAGACCAGCTGGGATGTAGACGACCAAAACGGTTCGGTTGAGACCATTGAGGAAGGCAAGAAGTATGTTTTCCACTGCGGTTTCAACCCCGGTTATGGTAACAACGGCTACATGCACACCGCAGGCGGTGCGATGAACGTGCCCCAAACCTTCACCGACGCCTACATCTTCGAGTTTATCAAGGTGACTGAGAAGGAAGCCAACGGAGAAAAGTTCCCCGTTTACATCCTCAAGAACCGTGGCAACGGACAGTATTACAAAGGTAGCGAATATACCAGCAAGAAGTCCGAAGCCTTCCGCTTCACTGCCCGTAAGGCTACTGCCATGACCTTCGCTGGCGGTGCTAGCGAAGAATGGTACGAGTACTCTACTCAGGTCATCGACCAGGAAGAGCTTGATGAAGGCCAGAACGACCGTCAGAACTGCCGTGGTGCAGTCGAGGCAGGTTGCTGGGTATTCTGCTCTCCCGATGAGGACGTCGCTATCGCTTATATCGGCAACGGTGGTAACTCTGGCTATCACGACACCCGCGACTGGCTCATCTACGAGGCTACCGAGCACCAGATGACCGCCTACGAGCGTCTGGGCTACTACTTCCAGATGTACTGCCAGAACGAAGTCAACGAGGACAACTATCCCGTGGGCACCAACCCTGGTTTCATCGATTCTCAGGAGTACTATAACACGCTCAAGGCCGCTTACGATGCAGCCGTTGCAGCTTATGGCGACACTAGCCTGAGCGATGACAAGTACAACGAAGTGACCGATGCCCTCGTTGCTGCTTTCGAGGGTCTGAACGAACACCTCGTACAGGTAGGCGCAGGCTACTACATGTTTATCGCTCAGCGCACACAGGACGCTCTCCGCGACAGCGGTAGCGTGACCTACGCTCGCGAATGGACCGCGCCCGAGGCTTGGACCCTCGCCAATGCCAACGTCATCTGGCAGGTGATTCCTTCTGGCGACGAAGGCAAGTTCTATGTGAAGAACTACGTGACGGGTAAGTACCTCGGCGCAGGCCCCGGCACTTCCGCTCAGTTCCCCCTCGCCGCTGACACCGTGGCTAAGTACACCTTCGAGCAGGTACAGGGCAAGCTCTTCGTCATCAACCAGAATGGCAAGCTCATGCACTGCGATGGTAGCTATAAGGCTGTAACCTGGAACGACCGCAACGCTAGTGGTAACCACCACCTCATCAACAAGGTAGATCCCGCTATCCTCGATAGTCTCCAGGGTAAGGTTGACTCCCTCCAGAACGCTGCCAAGTGGGCTGCCCTCGTACAGGAAGGTCAGAATATCCTCGATGCTTCTGAGTACAGCACTGATTGTACCTTCGATGGCAATTTCGCTGCTCCTGGTCTCGTTTCCGAGGCAGTCGGTAACCACAATGAGACCGAAGAAGGTCCGATTACAGGCCTCTTCGACAATAACGTCAATACGTTCTACCACACTACCTGGTCGGCTGACTTCGAGGATGGTATGTACGACTGGATTGACCTCGACCTCGGTAAGGAAGTACAGCACTTCTTCATCAAGATTGGTCGTCGTGTCCATAATACCAACTGCGCTCCTAAGCAATTCAGACTCTCTACGCCCGAAGATGGTCTTGAAAGCTTTAGCGACCACACTAGCGAATGGAGTATTAAGCTTCTGGAGGATACGCTCTCTTGGGATTACTCCCTCGTTAACGGCAGTACTACCTTGAATAATCACGTAGCTATCTACAAGGTTGACCTTGAACAGCCCGTTCAGTACCTCCGTTTTGAAGTTCTGAACAACGTTCATACTTATATGGACTCTACCAGCAACCAGCATCGTCCCAGCGGTACGCCTTGGTGGAATGCTTCCGAGTTCCGCGTATATGAGAACCTCGGTGCAGACGAATTCGCTGCCTTCATTCCTGAAGAAGTGAAGACCGCTCTCGTGAACGCTATCGCAGCTGCTCAGGCTGAAATCGAAGCAGGCCAGTTCAAAGAGGCTACTTATACTGCCCTCGAAGAAGCTATCGAAGCTTACAACGAAGCATATCCCAACCCCGACGCCCTCGCTTGGGCTCTCGAGCAGGCTCACGCCTACGCTGGTACTGCCGTTTCAGGCGACGGTCTCGGTTACTTTGAAGAAGGTGCTGCCGATGAACTCGAATCCGCACTCGCAGCTATCGAAGCTGAAGCTCTCGCTCCCGAAAGCACGGAAGAAGATATTAAGGTGAAGCCCATGAGCGCTGCCGACCTGACGAAATACGAAGAGCAGGTACGCGAAGCAGTTGCCGCATTCTTCGGCAAGCTCCACAAGCCCGAAGCTGGCAAGTACTATCAGATTACCTCTGGTTCGGACAACGAAAACATCAATGGCGCGTATGTATATGCTGCCAACGCTGACGTTGAGGAATCTGCATACTGGGGTTACGCTGGCGACGGTGACGTTGATTCTCGCGTGAACACCATCTGGGAAGTAGTTGACGCAGGCGAAGGCAAGCTCGCCCTGAAGAACGTGGCTACTGGTCGCTACATCTACAACCCCTACCTCCACGCCGAGGAAGAAGATGTGCCCGAAGCAACTCAGATTACCTTCAGCGAAACTCCCGAAGGCCTGACCTTCTCTTACGCTAAGGTAGAAGGCATGTTCAACCTCGAATTTATGGATGGTCACTACTTCAACACCGACCCCGCTGGTAACATCGCTACTTGGTACGACGTTGACGACATCAACGCTCGCTTCCAGTTCACAGAAGTAGAAGCTCCGGGTCAGTACACCTTCGACATTCAGCCCAACGCACTCCAGGTAGTATCTCTGCCCGTTGACGTTAAAAGCGTAATGGTAGGTGAATACGGTGCAATGAAGGTTCTCGGTCAGAAGGATGGTATGCTCCAGCTCGAGCCCTACGCTGACGGTGAGGTTATCGCCGCTGGTACTCCGTTCATCGTTAAGACTGGTGAGGAAGAAGGCTCTATCGCTGCATTCCCCGAATGGGCAAGCGACTTCTCTACGATTGAGTACAGCTATGTGAGCAAGGAGCAGAACGGCCTCTGGGCTGCTGTCCTCGGTAAGACGCTCCCCGCTAACGTAGGTATCTTCTCCGATAACAAGATTGTCCTCTCCGACGAAGAAGAATGGGTAGCTCCTGGTTCGGGTTACGTAGTTGCTGAAGTTCCCGAGACAACTGAAGAAGGCACATTCGCTGTAGCACTTCCCGAAGGTCTCGCCAACGGCATCCACAACGCCGTTATCGTAC
>CAMBWV010000121.1 GCA_945871755.1 uncultured Bacteroidales bacterium | reverse complement strand
GGCTGGCGGAAGGCGAATACTTACCCAAAGAGAGGGCAATGCTGACGCCCACCATGAAGAGGAAGAAGGGGAAAACGAGGTCCGTGGGCGTGAGGCCGTTCCAAGCGGCGTGCTCCAAGGGGACGAAACAGCGCTCACCTACACCATTGTTGACGATAATCATGCCAACAATCGTGATGCCGCGCAGCACGTCGAGGGAGAGAAGACGATTGTTCACATAGATGGAAGGTTGGTTCTATGGGTTATTAATGATTGGGGGAAACCCCGAAGAATTTTCTTTCGTTTGTATTCACGAATCTGATGAACTTGTTGAATGTGGAAGAGGTGGAGGCTGGGGGCATCTGCCTAGAAAATTGCACGAATGCCGTGACAGAGAGCCCTATATCTCGCGCACAAAATGGGGGAAGGCTGCTTCGCCCAACTGCGGAGCATAGCAGAAGCCCTCGTAGGCAAAGCCTTGCAAGTCGGTGGGCTGGCTGATGCGGTGCTCGAGGATGTAGCGCACCATCGCGCCGCGGCACGTCTTCGCCCATACGGCTTGCACCTTCAGGCGGCCGTTGGGTTGGCGCACATAGAAGAGCGGGTGGACCACTTGCAGTTCGCGGCAAACGCGCTGCCAGTCGAACAACTGCTCGTATTCGGCTGTGGAGAGATGAACCAGCACTCCGTCATCGGCCCGCACGCTTTCAATCAGCACGTCGGTCAGTTTGTCGCGCCAGAACTGGTGCAGCGGGCGGTCGTCTGTGGCTTCGAGGGCGATGTGGTGCTCCATGCGATAGGGCGCCACGCCGTCCATGGGGCGCAGCAGGCCATAGAGAAAGCACGTTATCCAGAGGTGTTGCTGGGCAAAGGCTAGTTCGTCGTCGCTGAGCGTATCGGCGCGCAAATGCTTGTACGCCTGACCATTGTAGGCCAGGAGGGCGGGCATCTTTTCGGCAAAGGGAAATTGCTGGAAACGTTGCTGATTGGTCGCCGCGATTTTCGGGCTACAGCCGAGGCTCGCTGCGAGTTCGTCGGTGTCCATCCGCGCCATTTCTGCGGCAAGCACGTTGCTGATGGACTGAAAGCGGGGCACGGAGATCGGCTGGCGGTCCGTGTGCTCGTGCATGATTTTGGCGTTGGCAAGGAGTATTTGCATGGGGCAGGCTTGTTGGTTGATCGGGATGGGGTAGGGGCGGTGCTAGCCGAGCGCCTTAGCCTTCATAGACATTTTCAATTTCCACCACATATACATCGTGTAGTCCGCCGTGGGCGCCATACCAGCGCTCAAGGATTTCCGTATCAAGGAAGTGGCTTTCCTGCATCGGTGCCTTGAAGAGTTTGCGCCCTTCAATGGTCAGTCGTGCCTCGGCGAAGGTCATCGCACCGCTTTCCAGGGGGACAGGCGTGAGGCCCGTGGCCGCCACCTTGTCCGTGTCGCGTCCGCTTTTCGTGCCACAGAGTTGCAGGGCCTGGCGGTGGGCTTCTGTGTAGAACGAAAGGGTGAGCCGCTCGTTCTGTTCAATAAACTCGTGGGTGTATCGCTCGGGGCGAACGAATACGAAGGCCACGGGCTTGTTCCACAGCCAACCAATGCCGCCCCACGAGGCTGTCATGGTGTTGAATCCTTGTGCATTGCCAGCCGTGACCAGCATCCACTGTTTGCCGATAAGGTCGATGGCGTCCTCCGTGCGGAGGCGTTCGTAGTTTGTCTGTTTCATATTTATATACATTATAGGAGGGTACTAAACTTTCACAAAGATGCGGGCGCGATAGAGTAGGGCGAGGATGAGCAGGAGCAGGAGAAAATTGCCAAACGTCAGCCACACTGTGTAGTAACTGCCCAGCGGCTCGGCCAAGCCATAACTAACGGATTCCACGATGGACCGGAAATTCACCACCTCGCCCACCACATAGGCCACGATGCTATTCATGCCGTAAACCTTCAGCCAGGCAAAGGGCCGCTGCACTTGCCACACATCTATCACCTGGTAGAACGCGGCCATCAGTAGGAAGCACCAGCCGCCCGAATAGAGCGTCATACTGCTCGTCCAGATGCGCTTGACGATAGGCATATCCAGACTCCACAGCAGTCCCAAGGCGATGAGCAGGAGGCCGACACCTGCCAACTGGAGCGACGTGCGCCACGAGGCCACACCACCACGGCGAATCAGTTGGCCAGCCCATGCGCCCAGCCAGACAGTCACGGCAAAGTTCAGGCTCGGCAATAGCCAGGCATACGTGGAGTCACCGCGCCTGCTACCCAGCACAAGGGCGTCAATGCGGCAGGCCAGGTTGCCCTCCAGGCTGTAGTCGCCCACCCACATCATCGGAATCGTATAGGCAGCCAGCAGCCCCACGGCCACCAGCATCTGTCGGCCTAAAGACAGACGGCTGAGCAGGATAAGGGCCGTCACGAGATAGCCCACGGCAATGGCTTGCAGCGTATTGGTGAAGGGTTGCACGTATTCCCACTTCAGCCACAGCAGATTGCCCTGCACCACCATGCCCAGCAGAAAGAGTATCACAAACCGCCGAAGGACTTTGCGCAGGGCCTGCCCCCGAGGACAATCGCCGCGCAGGTATTTGCTCAGCGCAAAGGGCATGGAGATTCCGCTCATGAAGAGGAAGAGCGGCATCACCAAGTCCCAGCAGCGAAACCCTTCCCACACCTCGTGGTCCAGTTGGAAAAGCAACGCCTGCGCCAGCGGTGACTCCCATTGGCTGAGCAGTCCCCACAGCACAGGCTGAAGGAACACCAAAAGAAAAAGGTCGAACCCGCGGAGAACATCCAGCGAGGCCAAACGGCCAGAGGGGCGTGAGGAAATGTTGGACATGGGTAAACTGATAGGTAAGACTTGTGCAAAGGAAGGAAAAATCCGGGAAACTCCGGGCCTCGCTTTCCGAATTTTGCCGCTTTCGGGGGATTTTCTGCGGGAATGAAACGAGAAGAAGCCTACCGCGCGTGTCAGGGCGAGGTTCATTTCCATCCCAAAATCCGCGATTTCCGTTTTTATGTCCGAGAAAGCCAGCGACCACAGCCCGATGGTTGCTGGCTATTTCGGAAACGGAAATTAAAAAGTATGCTTAGTCATGGATAACAGCAATCACCATATCAATTTGTTGATAAGATATTTTCATTTGCTGACGGTCTTGCCTTTTACTGCGAAACGCCAAAGTTTCTTGTGCGAGTCAACCTTACCAACGGTTTTGCGAAGTGTAGGTTCGTCAAGTTCTATTATTCGTTTCTCTGGAATAATTACAGGGTTTGGGGCAGTATCCTCAAAGGCGCAAACTGCTTCCTCCCATATTTCATTGACGCATTTCACTGGACCATTAAAGACTTTACCACAATTGTCTTCAACTGATCTTATGAGAATGCCACCGCCAAATTTCTCTTCCGTATCACTGTTAAAAGTCAAGTCAACGCCATAATCATGTATGTACCAACATCCGGCATCAGCATTTCTTGGGTAGGTAACGGTCGATTCCTTTTTGCTTGTTCTTAGGTCATCATAATTTTTACCAAAGAAGTAAAACTCAATCTCGTTGATGTAATACTTCTTATCCTTTTTACCTTTGATACAATAGTTACCCATGAAGAATTTTGCCAAGTCAGGGAACAAGGCATCGAGTTCAGTTTCATTCAAAAACTTGTTGACTTCAGTGAGTCTTTTCTTTAATTTTTCCATTGCTGTAATTTTTAAGTGGTTTTATTTTTTGAAATATTCTCTATCTCTTCCCGATAAGGAGGCCCATCCTAGTAGTCTGCAAAACCAACAAAAGGTATAAGCGCACCTCTGTACGGCCTTTCAGCAACTCTGTCGGATGGTCCATGTCAGACAATTCAGTGCGCCTCCGTGTTCTTCAATGAACTCACGCATCTGCACCTGAAAGATGTGGTCTTTGTATTCGGGGAACAACTCTTTGTATTGCTTCAATGCTTCTGCATCCGTGAGGGTATTGCCTAGGCCTGGGATGATGATGAAATCTTGGGTTTGGAGGCTGTTGATATATGCCCAACTCAAATCGCTATAATATCCTTTTTTGATTTTCATTATACATGGTGAATGGTCGACTAATCACGGTGCAAAGTTAGTTGCAAGTCCATCAGAAAACGAAAATTTTTCGTTAAATCGGCTTAAGATTTTCGGAATAGTTATTTACTAATTATCAATATATTGAATTATATTTATTATTGTTTTTCTATTGTTGCTTTTAAGCGCGATGTGCGACAGGCGATTGAGAGTTTTAGACTTATCTGTTTTGCTGAAAGTTCGTAACTACTCAGGTGATTGCAAGGCAACGTGCGGTACATTGCCTTGCAATGAGAACAAACTCCGTACTCACACCTTGCAAGCAAGGTGCGGTACTTTCACGTTACTCCATGGCCTTGGCAATGAGTACGAACTCCTTACTCACACCTTGCAAGCAAGGTGCGGTACTTTCACGTTGCATGCCTTCCTACTTATTTCCGTACGGGAATCAGGTAGGTGAGTTTCACCGTGATGATTTGGCTGTTGCTTCGGCCGAAGATGTCGCGCTTGCCGTTCTTGAAGATGTCGGAGAGGCCGTAGTAGTAGCGGGCGTCTAGGAGGAAACGGCCAGCACTGGTGCCTAGTTCTACGCCCGCGCCAGCTGTGATGCCGTAGTCGAAGCGGTGGTCGATGCCCATGCCGTATTGGTCGTACATATCGTTGAGGCGGTCGGGGTGGCCTTCGCCGTTGAGCGTCCACGATGAGCCGTAGGACTCCTTCTCGCTGAGGCAGAAACTCAGCTGTGGTCCTGCCATGAAATAACCCATAAATCCTCGGTTCTCCTTGCCCCAGGCCAAACGTGCCATGATGGGCAATTGGAGGTAAT
>CAMBWV010000120.1 GCA_945871755.1 uncultured Bacteroidales bacterium | reverse complement strand
AACGATTGTTCATGGGGCGGTGAACGATTGTTCATGGGGCGGTGAACGATTGTTCATGGGGCGGTGAACGATTGTTCGTGGGGCGGTGAACGTTGACAAGAAGCCTAAGCGGAACGGGAGTCAGCCTTGGCGGAACAGAAAAGCCCGTTTTAGGAACCTACCTTTCTATCCCCGCGGGCTTCATTTCACAATAACGCTCATACCATTGGCGCTGCTCGGGCGTATCAATGGGCGCATATTCGCTGATGATGCAGCTTGTATAAAGGTCGTCGGCTAGGGGCAGGATGAGGTGCGTGAGTTCGAGCGTTTCTTCTAGTTCCTGGCCTTGCGGGCAGAACAATCGTTTGCGCTGAATGGCCTCATATCCATATATTGCGCCCATGATATTACCACAGACTGCGCCCGTGGAATCGCTGTCGCCGTCGTGGTTGACGGCTGCAATGATAGCCTCTTCTATGCTGTCCACGTGGCGCACGGCACAGTAGAGGGCAATCGCCCAAGCCTCTTCACCAGTCCATCCCTCGCCAAGGACGCGGATGTTCTCCGCATCGCTCTTGTCGTTGGCGGCAAGCGTCACGGCCAAACGGGTGAGGCGGGCCAAGTATTGCTTGTCTTCCTCATATTCTCCCTGATAGATATTGTCAAGGGCATCGATGGTTTCCAAGGCGATGTCCGTTATGTGGGCCTTGATTTCGCTTTCCTCCATTCTTATCACGCGATAGATAAGGTGTGTCAGCATGGCCGAGGGCAGGAAGGCCAAGGGGTGTTTGTGGGTGACGGCCGCCACTTCGCCTCCGGCTTCGTCCATTTGCTGAACAGTGTAGAACGACTCGCCACGACTCCAATAACCCGCCATAAACAGCGCCATCGGAGCCACTCGCATAATGCCACCGCAGCCCTTGCTGTAGTTCTCCACTGGCTGTCCTCGATACAGGCTCTCGCAGGCCGACAAGCAAGTATTTCCTGGAGCGCGAAGGTCTGCCAGCTCGGGCAAGTCGCGCAGCCACGTATGAGAGGCACCGCCCGTCTGCGCGTCCTACTTCCTGCCCGTCTGCGTATAGTACCAGTCCAGGTAAGCGCCAGGCACACGCTGCATAAGTTCTTTGCTGTTGCCACCCATACAGGAGCGCGTCACGCCCATCAGCAACCCGCAGGCCGTGAAGAGCGTCATCTGTGTGTCATCGCTCACCAATGCCTGGCCGTCTGCGGAAAGTTCGAACTGCGTGATGCCCCTGCTGCCATAATGCGCAAGGATGCTGTTGCGGCTCATGAACTCCACCGTATAACCCAGCGCATCGCCTGCCGCACCTGCCATCAGCGAACCACGGATGCGGTCGCGGGTTCTCGCCTGCAGGGCCTCGTGCTTTTGCGAGCTTTCCTTGGAAACCTGCTCCAAATCTTCTGTCTTTATATGCTGGTGCTCGCGGGTGCTGCCCACGGTATCACCGATGATTCTTTCTAACATGATATTGTATTATTTCATTTAAGGTAGGTTCTATAAATTAGCTTGTGATGAGTTTTCGGCTATCGTGCCGTAGGTTGAGCCTGACAGCCATGTAAGGTGCGGCATATCGTTCTTATAGGTAGAACAAATGTTTGTAATTGAAAGTGGTCAGGGGAGAACGGACGTCGTCCATCGCCAACATTCGTTCGGGTATCTCGTTCAGGGGGACATCTTCGTCCAACAACGCTCTGAGCCTGCGGGCCAGTTTCAGATTCTCGCAGTCGAGTTCCTCCTGCGTGGTTTCCACCTGATACCATTGCGCCTCGCTCTGCTCCGAGATTATCATTCCAGAGAACAATCCGTGTAGTCCCTCGGCACGCGCAAAGAGGTCAGCGTTGCACCAGACCGCCACGATGTTACCGCCGTGCCGGCGCAGGTGGTAAGCGTGGGAATGCCCCACAATGATTCTGTCGAACTCGTCCCGGCAATCATCCTTGCGAAAGAACAGTCCCTTGTCAGAACCATGGCCGAGCAGCATGATTCGCTCTTGCGTGGAGACGTGATGCAACAGACGCCCCACCTCCTTCGTGGAGCGGCAGTCGTCAATCACCCGTGCGCCCAGCCCTTCATAGAGGGCCGAGAGCATTGCCGTGGTCTTGTCTTTGGGATGGATTACTAACATAGGGGCGTGTCAAAGAAATGCTTGGGGAATAGTTGTTTCTATCACTGGCGGCAGGTAGGTCTCTGGGCTGGCTCCTGCAAATTATAGGTTCATCCATTCCACCCGTCTCGCCTCATAAGCCTCAGGCAATGTCAGCTTGGCCAGCATCTGTTCTATGGCTTGCTGAGACACCACTGCCTCGCGCGAGCGATTGCGCTCTAACTGCGTCTGCCAGTTTGTTTCGAGATAGACGATGCGCACGCGGGCATGATAGGTTTCGAAGAGGCTGACGAGTGATTCTCGCATCTGCGTGGTGATATTCGTGGCATTCCATACGAAGGGCTCACGACGGCGCAGGTATTCCTTGGCTTGCTCGCGGGCTATGTTTCCCACCAGTCCTTGCTCTGCCTTAGGCGAAATCTTCCGCTCGCGACGAATGTTGTCGAGTGAAATCATGGGAAGATGCGGGAGGTGACGGTTTATCCATGTATCCTTGCCCGTCCCTGGCAGTCCACTCAGCAATACCACCTCTCCCCAAGTATCATCGTAGAGGTCTTGGTCTTTCCAAACATCCTGACCAGACAAGAACGCCCTGCGAGTAGCATCCGACGGGAAAGGATAGCAAGCATCCAAGCACCCCTCTTCCTTTGCCAGCTCCTCGCACAGCGCAATCTGGTCGAGCATCTGTTCGCGGTCTTCACATTTGCGCCCAAGCATATCGGCCTTGCCAAGGATGCAGAGCATCCGCAGGGTAAAGTCGGGAACCAACAGGCTGTTGGAAGCCATCTGGTGCAGACGCAGCTTGCCATCTGGCATATCAATGGCATGGGGCGGAAAGGAATGATAGCGTACGAGCAAACAAATGGCCTCTCGCACTTGCATGGGAATCTCCATTCCGCACCAACCATATTCCTTCCAAAGCAGCTGGCGAACCATACGGCTGCCAGTGGGAGCATGGTGGGGAGAATGCCAGTCACCATCTTCAAATTTGGAGGTAGGAATCTTTCCCACATCGTGCAGCAGGGTCGCCACCATTAAGATATGACGTTTACGTTCATCGAGCAACTGATATTCGGGAAGGCTCTGCAATGCCTCCACCACCATCATGGTGTGGGTATAAACGTCCCCTTCTGCATGATATACCGATGATTGGTGCGTGGAGCGCAGGGCTTGCTCAAACCTCGCCAGCAGATGGTCCTCTATGTGATGAAAATCGATGTCACCCATAAACTTCCTACTTGAAAAGGTCGTCCAGCGACTGGGTTATTCTGTTGTGGATAATAGGGCGGTCCAGCCAGTTGATTGGCGACTCCTCCGTGGTCTGGAGGAAAGATGCCCTTACATATTTCATGCGTTCAACGACCTCGCCGTTTTCCTCCACCTTTATATATATGCCTTCCATGGTGCGTGAGGCATCCGTCTCACGGCACACCCTGTCGGCATCCTGCCCCTGCCTCAGTGCTTCCGCGCGCAGATGCTCAATGTGTTGGGCTGAGATGTAGTGGGAATCGCCAAGATATTGCAGGATTTCCGAGGTATGCTGGAAGATGCCCGAAGCCAATACGGGAACCGAGCAAATGGGCAAGTCCTTCAGCAAATGGTGGCGTGAGGGCGTGTCGAGGAACTTGTCTGTTTCGCGGTCCAGCACATCAAACTCCATGAAGAAATGGGGCAGACTGTCATAATAAATGGAATGCTTGGCATACATCCATTCACCGTACATAATATATCGAGAGCCCAACACAGCATAGAAATCCTCTTGGTGTACGATGGCCCATTGTTTCAGCAAATCGTAGTGTCGCTCCCGATAGCCTCCAGTCAGGAAATGGCCACGGCTCTGCAGACGCAGCTCACCATCTTGCGTGAAAGAGATGGCGCAGTTTGCCCCGTCAATCTTTTCCTCCAACACCACATGCCTGCCCGCTATGTCGCTGATAGGGCACTGGCTCAAGTCTTCATCGCCAGGTTGCAACCGCGAACCTTGTAAATGCGGTGTGCGGGGATATTTTCTGATTAGATATTCGTCGTTCATCCTGCTTACTATCTTAGGGAGGCCACCATAACGCGATGATTGGTGACCGACATAAATTTCACTTTGGTGCAACCATTCTCCAGAAACAGCCTTTGCAGGTCATCGTTGGAGAAGAGGTGTATGTGCTCGGGATTATCGTCGGGCTTCGACGGAACGGACACGATGATATAATTCCTTGCCAGTCGGATGGCATTCCTGACCACCTGTAGCGTATCGGGTATGTGTTCCATCACCTCGAGCATGGTCACCACATCAAAACTCTTGTCAGGCGCATCCCAGGTGCAGATATCCGCCAGTACGGGATGCAGATTCTCCACACCACCCTCATGAATACACTCGTGTAAGGCCACGCGATGCGGAAGGATGTCCAGACTAGTCACCTCTAAATCGGGAAACTCTCGAAGCAACGGGAAAAGGAACACGCCCCTTCCGCTACCCACATCAAGCAGCGTATTGCACTGCTCTGCAGGCACTATGCCCTGAAGAAAGCCGAGCACCACCTGCACACGGGGCAAATCGTCCTTCACCTTGAAATAGTGAAGCTTCATCTCGGGCGCGTCATTGCAGCCCGCATATCTTTTCTCATATCCCCGCCTGTAGGCTTCGGTGAGGCGGGTTAAATATGGTTGGTCCATGGTTGATAATCTTTCAGTTCGAAGAAGGAGCCTCTACGGCTGATGCCGGCAGCGTCACCCCCCACGTTCGAAGGAAGAGAAGAGGTAACTACTCAGGTTAAAGTAGTGAGGAGTTGTC
>CAMBWV010000119.1 GCA_945871755.1 uncultured Bacteroidales bacterium | reverse complement strand
ACTGGCCGATTCGCTCAAGGGCAAGGACGTGCCTGTGCTGGTGAAGAATCCCGTCAACCCCGACCTCGAACTGTGGATTGGCGGCCTCGAACGCCTCAATGGCGCAGGCATTACCCGCCTGGCCGTTATCCATCGCGGCTTTTCGTCGTACGACAAGCGCATCTATCGCAACCCGCCTATGTGGCACCTGCCCATTGAACTGCATCGCCGCATTCCCGAACTGCCCATCCTCTGCGACCCGAGCCATATCGGCGGCGCGCGCGAACTGATTGCCCCGCTCTGCCAGCAGGCCATGGACCTAGGTTTTGACGGACTGATTGTCGAGAGCCATTGCGCGCCCGACTGCGCCCTGAGCGACGCCCGTCAGCAGGTGACGCCCGACGTCCTCCACTTCATCCTCGACAAACTGGTGATTCGCGAGGTGTCCCACAGTACGGATAGCCTCGAGAACCTGCGCCGACAGATTGACGAAATCGACAATGGCATCATCGAACTCCTCAACAAGCGCATGCGCATCAGTCGCGAGATTGGTCAATACAAGCGCGAGCACGGCATGACCATCGTTCAGGCCAAACGCTACTCCGAGATTCTCGACAAGCGCGGCGCACAGGGCGTGCTCTGCGGCATGGCCAACGAATTTGTGCGCAACATCTACGAGGCTATCCACGAAGAGAGCGTGCGCCAACAGGTAGAAGTAATGAACAAGAACTGACCCACGTAATCCCTTCCCACTATGCGTATATTGATATTAGGTGCAGGCAAGATGGGCGCCTTCTTCGTAGATCTCCTGAGCTTCGAGCACGAGACGGCCGTCTATGATGTCAACCCACAGCGCCTGCGGTTCATGTACAACACGCTGCGATTTACCTCGCTTGAAGAGATTCGCGACTTCCGTCCCGAGTTGGTCATCAACGCCGTCACGCTGAAATACACCACCGACGTATTCCGCCAGGTTCTTCCGCTGATTCCCGACGACTGCATCCTGAGCGACATCGCTTCGGTCAAGACGGGCCTGCAAACCTTCTACGAGGCGTGCGGCCACCGCTACGTATCCACCCACCCGATGTTTGGCCCCACCTTTGCCAACCTCGGTGCGCTGAGTTCGGAGAACGCCATCATCATCTCCGAAGGCGACTACATGGGCCGCATCTTCTTCAAAGACCTCTACCAGCGGCTGGGCCTCCACATCTGCGAATACACCTTCGAACAGCACGACGAAACCGTGGCCTACTCCCTCAGCATCCCCTTCGTCTCGACCTTCGTTTTTGCCGCTGTGATGAAGCACCAGGACGCACCAGGCACCACCTTCAAGCGCCACATGGCCATCGCCCGTGGCGTATTGGGCGAGGACGACTGCCTCCTCCGCGAAATCCTCTTCAACCCGCGCACCAGCGGCCAAGTTTCCCAAATCCGCGATGAACTGAAAGAACTCCTCGACATCATCGACCGCAAGGACGAGGACCGCCTGAATGCCTACCTGCAACGCATCCGCAAGAATATCGACCGCTAAGCGCCCTCCTCCCTCAAGCCCCCTCTTCGGTTCCTCTCCCTCCGATGAATCCTCTCCCTCCTCTTAATCTTCTAAATCCTCTCCCCCAGCAAAAATCCCAGCGAATAAATCAAAGGCAAACCAAGGCCGTTTCAAAAATATTTCCTATCTTTGCACCCACAAAGCGCTTGTGGCGAAATTGGTAGACGCGCCAGACTTAGGATCTGGTGTCGCGAGACGTGTAGGTTCGAGTCCTATCAGGCGCACACATATACAGCAATCCCTGACTGCAAATCGGATGATAGCAGCCAGGGATTGCTGTTGTTATGGGATTCCTCAAAGAGGCAAGGAGTGAGGAGTTCGTATGGGGCTCCCCCCCCCCCCCCAACCGATACTAACTCCCTATATAACAACCTGTTTTTTTAAACACGAATAAAACGAATTTTTCGAATGTGGCTGAGAGGCTAACTGAAGGAATAATTCGATTCGTGCTTCACACGAATCTATTCGAATTACACGAATGCAGGTGAGAGTAGCCCACCCTGCCAAAATTAGAATCATTCGTGGTGGAAAAAAGAAAACACACTCTTCAGCATTCGTAAAATTCGATATATTCGTGTTAAAAAAACTCCGCGATGCCTGCGCGCCCTGTTATTTAGATTTCTATTGGGGTTCTCTCCAACTCCTAACTCCTAACTCCTAACTAATAACAACCTGTTTTTTTAACACGAATAACACGAATTTTTCGAATGTGGCTGAGAGGCTAACTGAAGGAACAATTCGATTCGTGCTTCACACGAATCTATTCGAATTACACGAATGCAGGTGAGAGTAGCCCACCCTGCCAAAATTAGAATCATTCGTGGTGGAAAAAAGAAAACACACTCTCCAACATTCGTAAAATTCGAAACATTCGTGTTTTAAAAAACACCGCGATGCCTGCGCGCCCTGTTATTTAGATACCTATTGGGGCTCCCCCCCAACCGCCACTAACTCCTAACTATAAGCGCATCCGCGCAACGTTCGCCGTCCATAGCCGCCGAGACAATGCCGCCTGCATAGCCTGCGCCTTCGCCGCAGGGATAGAGGCCGCGCAGACGGATGTGTTGCAGGGTAGTTGCGTCGCGTAGGATGCGGATGGGGGAGGAGGTGCGCGTTTCGGCGGCAATCATCACGGCAGCATCCGTTAGGAAACCGTGGCTCGTGCGGCCGAAAGTGCGGAAGGCTTCTTGCAGACGGCTCACCACGAATTGCGGCATCCAGAAATGGAGGGGCGAAGCCAGGAGGCCAGGCGTGTAACTGGCTCGTGGGAGGTCCGCACTCAGACGGCGGTTGACGAAGTCCGCCATGCGCTGTGCGGGCGCCGTTTGTTGCCGTCCGCCTTGCACCCATGTGGCGCGCTCCAGGCTTTCCTGGAAGGCCATGATGCGCAGCGGATGGCCTGGCGTGCCGAGGATTTCGCCGTAGGCTGCCGCAAAGGTTCCGTCTTGAAGGGCCTCGTTGAGGAAGGGGCGGATTTCGCCGTCAATATCTTCGGGCCGCGTCTCCACCACCATGCCCGAGTTGCTCCATTGTCCGCCGCGGTTGCTTGCGCTCATGCCGTTGACCACCACCTGTCCCGGCCCTGTGGCAGCAGGGACTACGACACCGCCTGGACACATGCAGAAACTATACACGCCGCGCCCCTGCGCCTGCGTCACAAAACTATATTCCGCAGCGGGCAACCAACGACCGCGGCCCTCGCGACTATGGTATTGGATGCTGTCGATGAGTGTGGCGGGATGTTCTAGGCGAACGCCCACAGCGATACCCTTCGCTTCGGTTTCGATGCCAGCGGCGTGGAGATAGCGGTACGTGTCGCGCGCCGAATGTCCCGTAGCCAGAATGACGGGCCCTTGGTATTCGCGCCCGTCGGCCGTACGCACGCCGTGCACCTCGTCGCCCTGGATGAGCAGGGCATCCACGCGACTGTTGAAATGCACCTCGCCACCGCTCGCGATAATCTGTTGGCGCATCCGTTCGATGATGCGCGGCAGGCGGTCGGTGCCGATGTGGGGATGGGCGTCGCAGAGGATGTCGCGCGCTGCTCCGTGCTGGCAGAGGATGCGCAGGATGCGGTCCACATTGCCGCGCTTCTTCGACCGCGTATAGAGTTTGCCGTCCGAGAAAGCCCCTGCGCCGCCTTCGCCAAAGGAATAGTTGCTCTCGCCATCGACCACGTGTTCGCGTGAGATGCGGGCGATGTCCTTGCGGCGTTCATGCACATCCTTGCCACGCTCAAGCACGATGGGGCGCCAGCCGTGCTCAATCAGGCGCAAGGCAGCAAACAGTCCGCCAGGGCCTGCGCCGACCACAATGGCCGTGCGACCGTTCGTCACGTCGGGATAAACGATAGGCTCGAAATCCAGTTCGGGCGCCTCTTCGCCCACATAGACATCGAGCGTCAGGTTGACGAAGATGGTGCGCTGCCGTGCGTCAATGCTGCGGCGGCGTATGCGCACCTCGGTCACATCGGCTGTGCGCAGGTGCAACTGTTGGGCCACAAAGCGTTGGAGTGTTTGCGGATTGTAGGCCACTTGGGGCTGGACTCTTAGGTTTAGGGTTTGTTGCATGGGATAATGGCCGCTTTGCGGCCCTTTGTCGGTCGCTGCGCGACCTAGTTTCAACGGAAGCCTTTGGCTTCCTAGTTTCAAGATTCAACGAAACCCTGCGGGTTTCTAGTTTCAAGTTTCATCGAAGCCTGCGGCTTCTAGTTTCAACGCAGCCTTCGGCTGCTAGCTCGATAGTCTTTTAGTTAGGAGTTAGGAGTTAGGAGTTAGGAGTTGCCCCTCAATGAGGAAGAATTCCTAATTCCTAATTGAACAAGACTCCTAACTAATTCCTCTATCCAAACAGTTCGCGGAGCGCCTGCTCCACGCGGCTCACGGGAATCACTTCGATGGAAAAGTTTTGGCCAGATAGGCCTTTGTAGTTTGCTTTGGGGATAATCATTCGCTTGAAGCCGAGTTTCTGTGCCTCGCCGATGCGCTGCTCGATGCGTGTGACGGGGCGCAACTCACCGCTCAGGCCCACCTCGCCCGCCATGCAGACGTCGCGGCCGATAGGCGTGTCCACGTTGCTGGACAGGATGGCGGCGATAACGGAAAGGTCGATGGCGGGGTCGGTCACACGGATGCCGCCCGCGATATTGAGGAAGACGTCCTTCTGGGGGAGTTTGAAGCCCACGCGCTTCTCGAGCACGGCCAACAGCATATTGAGTCGGCGCAGGTCGAAACCTGTGGCCGAGCGCTGGGGTGTGCCGTAGGCCGCCGTAGATACGAGGGCCTGGGTCTCAATCAGGAAGGGGCGGATGCCTTCGACAGCCGCTGCAATGGCTACACCGCTCAACTCCTCGTCGCTCTGATTCATCAGCAGTT
>CAMBWV010000118.1 GCA_945871755.1 uncultured Bacteroidales bacterium | reverse complement strand
TGATGCCTGCATCCACGGTGGCGGCAAAGATGCCAAGGGCCGAGGCACAGGTCAGCGCGTAGTCGGCATCATCGGGGCGGCACCGCTGGGGCAGATGGAACGCCACGCGCTCCGACAACTGGCGCGGCGCAATAAAATCCGCCAGACACAGGAGTGGTGTCGCTTCCCCGTTTTTCGTGCGCTCGGCCCTTTGTTGCCGCAGCAGGGGCAGGCGGCAATCGCCGTGCTCACTTCTTATTATAATATTGTCTCCCTCGCTGTAGGCAGGGAAGATGCCCAGTCGGGCGTGCGTTTGGTATTGTTCGGACAGTTCCTCCAGGAGTTGCCGCGCGTCAGCCAGCAGGCGTAGCACCTCTTCCGCCTTCCCACGTTCCGCCGCAGGCCATTGCGCGAGCCAGGCGGTTCGACAGGCTGGGCAGTCGTGCACATAGGCGGCCGATGCCATGCGTACGGGCAGTCCCCAAGCCGTGAGGAAGTACGCCCAGTTGATATAGGGCGCAAGGGTAGGGAGGGAATAGTCGTAAGTATTCAATGCGGGAAAAATGGCTGGGAAGGAAAGTTAGCGTGCGTAGGTAACGGCTTGCCCCTTGTGGTCCTCGTCCGTGATGTGGCCTTGGTTGTAGAGGAGGTAGCCGTTGCAGAAAGTTTTCTCAACACGCCAGCGGAACGTGCGGCCCTCGAGCGGACTCCAGTTGCACTTGCTCTCAATGCGGTTGGGCGTCAGCGTCCACGGGCTGTTGGGGCGCACCAGCACAAAGTCCGCTTTGTAGCCTGGGCGCAGGAATCCGCGATTTTCGATGTCGAAGATGCGTGCGGGTTCGTGGCACATCGTTTCGACGAGGCGCGGCAGGCTGAGCACGCCCTCGTCCACCAGTCCGAGCATGCCCACCAGCGAGAATTGCACCATAGGCATACCCGAAACGGCCCGTGCCGCACCGCCTTGCTTCTCGCGCAGAAGGTGGGGCGCATGGTCGGTGGCCACGGTGCTGATGCGTCCATCGGCCAAGGCAGCGCGGAGGGCATCGCGGTCCTCGCGGGTCTTGACGGACGGGTTGCACTTGATGCGCGTGCCCAGTCGGTCGTAGTCGGCATCGGTGAAGAGCAAATGCGGCAGGCATACCTCGGCCGTCACCTGCGGGAAGGCTGCGCGGTCGAAGAGTTCAAGTTCGCGCGCCGTGGAAAGGTGGGCCACGTGCAGACGGGTGTCATGCTCGTGCGCCAGCCGCACAGCCAACTCCGTACTGCGGTAGCAGGCTTCGGCGGAGCGTATCTGCGCGTGGAAACGTACGGCGGGGTCGGGCCCATTGACGGCCTGGCACTTCTTCATGGCCAGGTTGATGAGCGTGGTGTCCTCGCAGTGCGTCACGATGGGCAGACGGCTATTGGCAAAGAGGCGGGCGAGCACTTCTTCGTGGTCCACCAGCATATTGCCCGTGGAAGAACCCATAAAAACCTTGATGGCGGCCACGCGGCGACGGTTGATGCGGCGCAGAAACTCGGCATTCCCGTTGGTGGCACCGACCAGGAAACCATAGTTGACCACGCACCGCTCGGCGGCAATGGCCTCCTTGAGCGCGAGGGCTTCGTCGGTGGTCGTTTGCGGCACAACATTGGGCATGTCCAGCACCGTCGTGACACCGCCGGCAGCAGCGGCGCGGCTTTCCGACTTCATATCGGCCTTGTGTGTGAGGCCCGGGTCGCGGAAGTGCACGTGGGTGTCAATCACGCCGGGCAGGAGATAGCAGCCTTGGGCATTGATAACCTCGTCGGGCGGGCAGGCTGATTCGGCATCCTGACCGCGCAAGACTTCCTCGATGTGGTGGTTCACGATAAGTAGCGACCCCACGAAGGCTTCGCCCTCGTTGACGATGGTCGCGTTTTGGATGAGTGTACGTTTGTGCATACGGAAGGGGGGGATAAGGAATCCAAGAAACAGGTTCAAGGGGCTAGCCGTTCAGACCAGCCTCGTATGCTGCAGGTGAGCCAGCCTCAGGCCTTCTTGGGCTGAATCTTGCCCGTCAGGGCGGCCCAGCGCAGTTTGATAACGCCGAAGAGGGCCTCACTGAAGATACCGCCGCTCATCTTGCTCACGCCCAACTGGCGATTGACAAAGATGACGGGCACTTCGGCAATGCGGAAGCCCAGTTTGTAGGCCGTAAACTTCATTTCGATTTGGAAGGCGTAGCCCTTGAAGCGGATCTTGTCAAGGTCTATCGTTTCGAGCACCTTGCGGCGGTAGCACTTGAAACCCGCCGTGGTGTCGTGGATGGGACAGCCCGTGATGAAGCGCACGTATTTCGAAGCGAAATAACTCATCAGTACGCGGCCCATGGGCCAGTTCACCACGTTGACGCCCGTCACGTAGCGCGAACCAATCGCCACATCGGCCCCGTCCTCCGCACAGGCGGCATAGAGGCGCGGCAGGTCCTTCGGGTCGTGGCTGAAGTCGGCGTCCATCTCGAAGATGTAGTCATAGCCATGCTCCAGCGACCACTTGAAACCAGCGATATAGGCCGTGCCCAGTCCGAGTTTTCCCTTGCGCTCCACGAGGTGCAGGCGGCCCGCAAACTCCACTTCCATCAGTCCCTTGACAATGGCAGCGGTGCCGTCGGGCGAGCCGTCGTCGATAATCAAGATGTGGAAGCCGTGCTCCAAGCCCATGACGGCGCGGATGATATTCTCAATGTTCTCCCGCTCGTTGTACGTGGGAATGATAACGATGCTGTCAGATTTGTGCATAGAATAAATGAATTTTTACGTTGTGCCTAGGTAGATTCCATCCATTGGCTAATGACGCAGGCGAACCCACCTCTACTAGCATACAAAGGTAGGAAGTTTTCGCGAAATGAACTTTCGATTTCCATGGAAATCTCGTTTCTGCCCCCAGATACGCCCCTTTTCGGCCCGTATTCCTTGTTCGGGTGGCTAAAATTCCCTTCCTTTGTCCCCGAAAACTAGTTTCAAAACACAAAATCCTTATGAAGAAAATCATCATGGCCGCCTTGCTCCTCGCTCTGGGGTTGACGGCAACAGCACAAAACTACGAACTGACGGGTAAACTCCCCAAGGGACAGAAGAAAGTCTATTTCTACGATTTGACATCCCGAGCGATAGATTCGCTCCTTGTGGACAGCAAAGGCGCTTTCCTGAAGAAGGGCAATTCCACGGAGACCCTCCTTTGGTACGTGCTTGACGAAACGAAAGAGAAAGTGATTCCCGTGGTACTGGACGGCAAGGTGACCGTTGATTTCGAGAATATGACCGCCAAGGGTACGGCCGAAAACGAACAGTTGACGAAATGGGAAGCCCAACTCTCTGCCCAGAAGAAGGTGATGTACGCAGCCATGACGGAGTATGTGGAGATGAGGAAGAGCGGAACGGCTTCCGACTCCGTGCTCCATCAGTTGTACGAAAAATATTCGGTGGAAAATGACAAATTCATTCAGTTGGTTGTGCAGGGGGCAAAGGACAATATGACGGCCCTCTTCCCCGCCGTCTATATGTGTGATGTGGCTTCCATGGTGGACCGCCAGGAACTTTTGGCCCTTGCTGAGCAGAAGCCCGCATGGCTCGCCACGGCTGCGATGAGCCATGTGCGCAGCGAGATGGAAGGCTGGAAGCGTCAGGCCGTCGGCATCCCCTTTACCGACCTCGAAATGAACGACACCACAGGCGCACCCCACAAACTCTCCGAATATGTGGGCAAGGGCAACTACGTGCTCGTGGATTTCTGGGCCTCGTGGTGCGGTCCCTGCCGTGCGGAAATGCCCGAAGTCAAGGCGCTCTACGATAAATACCACGCCACGAAGGGCTTCGACGTCGTAGGTCTCTCCTTCGACCAAAAGAAGGAAGCATGGGTGGCCTGCATCCAAAGGATGGACCTCCCCTGGCACCACCTCAGCGACCTCAAGGGTTGGAAGTGCGTAGCCGGCCAGGTGTATGGCGTCAATAGCATTCCCTTCACCCTTCTGATAGGCCCCGACGGCCGTATCGTTGCCGCTGGCCTGCGTGCCGAGGAATTGGCCAAGAAGTTGGCCGAGATTTATGGGGAGTAGGGCTCGGAGTATTTAGCAAATACCCTAAAGTTGAAAACAAGATAGAAAGGCTGTGACCTCGTTTGGCGCAGCCTTTCTATGATGAAATAGCTGGGAGAAAATAAGATGGGCCAAGAAAACTTCTTTCTTTTCGTTTTGCCTTCTCTGTTCTTTTTACTACCTTTGCTCCCGAAGTAAAAAATTGAATAGTAAAGAAATATGGCAATAGCAATTAGATCTATACCGACTCTTTATGGTGAAGATGCTGAACGCTTTTTAGAAAGAGCTGAAGCAGCTGAAAAAAATGCCAACCGTATAAATATCTCACACGATATCCAACTTGTTAAGGACTTTCTTAGCAAGCAAAAGTTGTAGTGTATGATGAGTCTAGACGAACTACTCTCTCAATGTACTCTGGAACGTGTAACCCCCATGATGTTAGCTAAATGCAACACCTTCTCTTGCGGGGATGGGGACTTAGATGAGTTCTTCAGTAAAGACTATAAACTCTATTCGGATAAATTATTGGGTAAGACATACGCCTTCCGGTATATAGATAATCCTGCAGAGATTGTTTCTATCTTAACCCTTTCAAATGATGCCATCCGTATAAAGCAGTTGTTGCCGGAAGACAAAGAACAAATTGATTATATTACAGAGAATGGTGAGAAGAATTTGCGCCGTTTCCCTGGAGTACTGATTGGTCGTTTGGGGACTAATAAGAATATTTCAGGTAAAGGATATGGAAGTGCGGTGATTGATTTCATCAAAGCATGGTTTCGTAGCGAAGAGAATAAAACGGGGTGTCGTTTTATCATTGTGGATGCCCACAATAATCCTGCTACACTTCATTTCTATGAAAAGAACGGATTCCGCTACCTATATA
>CAMBWV010000117.1 GCA_945871755.1 uncultured Bacteroidales bacterium | reverse complement strand
GCTTCCATCCCCAGCCCGCGCCTCCGCGCTGGCCCTCCCCATCCCCGCCACCATTAAAACCCCATCCAGGAAAAAACTAATCCCCCTGCTCCTAGCATTCTGGAGCCTGGCCCTCCCCCTGATGGCCATCCCCGCCGACCCAACGCCGCGCAAAGTGACGCAGCCCGACGGCACCACCGTCAGCATCGTGCTGAGAGGTGACGAGCATTTCTATTTCCAAACAACCACCGACGGCATGCCCGTAGTGCAGGCCGCCAATGGCGCATTCTATTTCGCCACCCTCAAGGACGGCCGCCTAGAAGCCAGCAGCCTCCTGGCCCGCGACCCCGAACAACGCACCACGGCCGACATCGCCTACGTAGAAGCCAACCGCACCTTCACCACTGCCGCACTCAGCAATCAGTGGCAGGAGCGCATAACCGCCAAGACACAACTCACCCAAAGCCTGCGCCCACGCCTAGCCCCAGGAATGCACCGCGCGCCCGGCACAACGAGCGTCAATACGGGCAAGCGCCGCGGTCTGATTATCCTCGTTGAGTTCAAGGACAACGCCTTCCAGGCCAAACACTCCAAGGCCGAGTTCACCGACATGGCCAACCTCCAAGGCTACAACCGCAACAAGCACATCGGCTCCGTACACGACTACTTCTACGACGCTAGTTACGGACAGTTTGACTTGGAGTTTGACGTGGTAGGTCCCATCAAACTGAAATACAATATGTCGTACTACGGCGAGGACTCCTATACGGGCAGCATCGACATGCACGTCGGCGAAATGATCGTTGAAGCCATTCAGGGCGCTGTGGGCCAAGTAGATTTCTCGCAGTACGACTGGGACAATAATGGCGAAGTGGATCAAGTATATGTGCTCTATGCCGGCTACGGCCAGGCAGGCGGTGCTTCGTCCTCAACCGTTTGGCCGCACGAGTTCTACCTGCAATACTCTTCCTATGGCAAAAAACTCTATGCGGGCGGTAAGTATTTCAACCAGTACTCCTGCGGCAACGAACTCTATGGCAACAGCGGCACCCAACTCGCTGGCATCGGCACACTCTGCCACGAGTATTCCCACTGCCTCGGTCTGCCCGACTTCTACGACACGGCGGGCAACAACTTCGGTATGAGCAAATGGAGCGTTATGGACGGCGGCGTCTATAACAACTATACCTGCGTGCCCTGCCCCTATACAGCCTACGAGCGATACCTGAGCGGATGGCTGGAACCTACCGAACTGGACGGCCCGACTATGGTCAAGGATATGCGCCCCATCACCGAGCACCCCGACGCCTATATTATATATAACGATGGCAACCGCAACGAATACTTCATGCTCGAAAACCACCAGAAAACAGGCTGGGATGCCTACGCAGGTGGACACGGCATGCTCGTGACGCACATTGACTACGACAAATCTATTTGGGCGCAAAACGTCATCAACAATACGGCCTCGCGCCAACGCATGACCATCATCCCCGCCGACAACGCCTACGACCAGACAACCCCTGGATATGCAGGCGACCCCTTCCCTGGTACAAAAGGTAAGACCGCGCTCACCGATGATACGACTCCCGCAGCCCGCGTGTACAACAAGAATACCACAACGGGCAACTACTACATGGGCAAGCCTATCACCAACATCACCGAAAAGAACGGCCTGATTTCCTTCTCGTTCATGGGCGCCGCCGTGCCCAACGCACCCGAAGCGCTTACGGCAGAAGCAGTGACAGAGAACGGCTTCACCGCCAAATGGGACGCTGCCAGCAGTGCCACGTTCTACAACCTGCAACTGCGCGCCATGGAGTCAGCTGACGTCAGCGAGTCGCTGCTAATTAGCGAAGACTTCAGCAGAATCACCGTTGCCACTGATGGTGCTTTCGACAAGTCGAGCAAGATAGACAACCTCACAGCGCAGCCCGGATGGGCAGCCTACAAGGTGTATGAAGGCAAAGAAAGCACGCTGAAAATGGGTACTGCCACGTACGCAGGCTGGCTTACCACTCCGCTGCTCAACACTCCCGCAGGCGGCAACGTAACGGTGGTATTTGAGCACATCGCCCACAATGAAGTGCCCAGCACAACGATAGACGTCACCCTGCTGGACGAAAACGACAATACCCTGGCCACACAAAACATTGAGATTGCCAATAACACCTACATTCTCAACTTCGCGGGCATCACAAAGAATTTCAAAGTGAAATTTGCGCCCGCAGCACGTATCTACATTGACAACATCGCCGTCTATAGCGAAAAGTTTACAGGAGAACAACTAGGTGCAGGCGAAAGCATTTGGGACGACGCCCAAAAGTTCAACAATCTGACCGCCACCAGCCGCGTATTCACGGGCCTCGCCAAAGGCCGCTACGCCTTCCGAGTACAAGCAGGCAACGACAACGGTGTCTCCGAATGGACCAAACCTGCCTACGTAATGATTGGCGCGCCCTCAGGCATTGAAACCACCCTAGGAAACGCGCCCGCCGCCCCCATCTACAACATCAGCGGCCGCTACTGCGGCACAGACATCCAGCAACTCCCCGCAGGCGTATATATCCAAGCAGGCCGCAAGTTTATAGTAAAATAAAAGCGGAAGAACTGCCAGAAACAGTTCCCCCCGCTATCAGCAAAAAGGCAGTTCCCCTGCTCCCAGCAAGAAGGCTGTGCCGCGATTCGCGGCACAGCCTTCTTGCATCCTCTAGAATCCTCTAAAATCCTCTAGAGTCCTCTAAAAATCCTCTAAAAATCCTCTAGAGTCCTCTAAAAATCCTCCCACTATTCCTCCTTATTAGCCCGCTTACGAGCCAAATGATCCAGAATAACCTTGCGCATTCTCATAGACTTCGGCGTAACTTCCACGTACTCGTCCTCCTTGATATACTCCAGCGCCTCTTCCAGCGAGAAGATAACGGGCGGGATAATACGGGCCTTGTCGTCGCTACCTGAGGCACGCATATTGGTCAACTGCTTAGCCTTTGTCACATTGATTACGAGGTCTTTCTCATGAACATGTTCGCCAACGACCTGACCAGCATACACTTCGTCCTGCGGCTGTATGAAGAAGCGGCCGCGGTCCTGAAGGTGGTCTATGCTATACGCGTAAGCCGTTCCGCTCTCCATGGCAATCATTGAGCCGTTTGTGCGACGCTGAAGGTCACCCTTGTAAGGCTGATACTCCTTGAAGCGGTGCGCCATAATAGCTTCGCCTTGGCTAGCCGTCAGTACGTTGGTGCGCAAACCAATAATGCCGCGCGAGGGTACGTTGAATTCAATATCCACGCGGTCGCCCATGCTCAGCATGGAAGTCATTTCGCCCTTGCGGCGCGTCACCATGTCAATCATCTTAGAGGCAAACTCCTCGGGCACGTTAATCATGAGTTCTTCGATAGGTTCGCAGCGCTCGCCGTCAATCGTTTTGTAAATCACCTGCGGCTGGCCGACCTGCAACTCGTAACCCTCGCGGCGCATTGTTTCGATGAGCACGCTGAGGTGGAGCACGCCGCGGCCCGACACTATCCAACGGTCGGCGCCTTCGGTTTTCTCAACGCGCAGGGCAAGGTCCTTCTCGAGTTCCTTCTCCAAGCGGTCGTTGATATGGCGCGAGGTGCAGAATTTTCCTTCCTTGCCGAAAAACGGCGAATCGTTGATGGTGAACAGCATAGACATCGTCGGCTCGTCAATGGCGATGGTGGGGAGCGGTTCGGGGTTCTCGAAGTCGCAAATCGTATCGCCAATTTCAAAACGCTCTAGACCAATGACGGCGCAAATATCACCGCTCTTAACGGCATCGGTCTTCTGGCGGCCCATTCCCTCAAAGGTGTGCACCTCCTTAATCTTTACCTTTTCCGATGTGCCGTCGCGGTGGGCAATCGTTACGTTCATACCTTCGGCAATCGTACCGCGGTGAACGCGACCCACAGCAATGCGGCCCGTATAATTGGAATAGTCGAGCGAGGTGATGAGCATCTGCGGCGTACCTTCGAGCTGCTGCGGCGCGGGAATGATTTCCACGATTTTGTCAAGCAGATAGTTGATATCCTCTGTGGGCGTATTGTAGTCCTCGCCCATCCAGCCGTTCTTGGCGGAGCCATAGACAACGGTGAAATCGAGCTGGTCCTCCGTTGCGCCGAGGTCGCACATCAGGTCGAAGACCATCTCGTACACTTCCTCGGGGCGACAATTCGGTTTATCAACCTTGTTGACCACCACGATAGGCTTCAGGCCAATCTGCAGAGCCTTCTGGAGCACAAAACGAGTCTGCGGCATAGGGCCCTCAAAGGCATCAACGAGCAGAATACATCCGTCTGCCATATTCAGCACGCGCTCCACCTCTCCACCAAAGTCGGAGTGTCCCGGGGTGTCGATGATATTGATTTTCGTGCCCTTGTAGTTGATGGACACGTTTTTGGAGAGAATGGTGATACCGCGTTCGCGCTCCAGGTCGTTGTTGTCAAGGATAAGTTCGCCAGCGTTTTGGTTCTGGCGGAAGAGGTTGCCGGCCATGAGCATCTTGTCCACGAGCGTCGTCTTGCCGTGGTCCACGTGCGCGATAATGGCAATGTTGCGAATGTCTTGCATATTGGGATTTCTACTTGTTTCAGCCTGCAAATTTACTATAAATGTAGGGAAAATAAGTACGCGTAAAAGCGGTAAATGGGCTGTGCGGAAATTTTTGTCCCTATTTTGACGACAACGGACGGCAAAATAGGGACTAAAATGGGTAAATAAGGGGCGCGCCATCTAGGCTTTCTAGGCAGTTTATACTAACTTTGCAGGCATGAAAGTACTTCTCGTCAACACCAAAGAAGGGGCTGGCGGTGCTGGCATTGCTGCCCGCCGACTGATGCACGCCCTCCAGCACCACGGCCACGAGGCGCAGATGATGGTGCGCCTGCGAGAGACGGACGACCCTGCCGTCCTGTCGCTCCCCTCGG
>CAMBWV010000116.1 GCA_945871755.1 uncultured Bacteroidales bacterium | reverse complement strand
CTCATTGGTTGTGTGCTTAGAAAGAGATCTGTCTTTATCCTATACTTTACACACCCTCACCTTTTCAATGAGAACAAACTCCGTACTCACACCTTGCAAGCAAGGTGCGGTACTTTCACGTTACTCCCTTGGCGCCTTACTACTTTGACCTGAGTAGTTACAAATGTTAAAAGACGCGATTTGTTTTTTAATATCGGGGAAGTGTTCAAGAATGGCTTTGAGTGCCATAGCGTTTCGGTCTGTTCCTTCCTTGAAATTGATGGTTTTCAGCGAGAACTCCTTTGGCTTGTGCAAGCCGCGGGGCTTGTTGCGCCCAAATGGTACAGGAATGACAGGGAATCCATTCCTTACGGCTGCCGCCCAAAACCATATATCATCACAACTGGGTGCCAACTTTGTGAATAATTCCACATCAAGCATATCTTCCTTCAATGAATGAGGAGGATAGAGAACTCCACCCACGCCTGTCTGTATGTTTGTGAAATTCCTATGTATTCTCTTGAGCAGGAAATGATACCATCTGTATTTGCTCCACTTTCGATATGGCTTGCCGATTCTTATGCGTTTGGCGCGATGGGCCAATACCGCATCAGGTATCTGAGCATGCAAACTTAATAAATCCCGAAGCATGTGCTGGTGATACCAAACATCGTCATCAACAGTTACAATGATTGCTTCTGGAAAATCAATCAGTGCAGGAATCAGTTTGCGATAAGAGCGTATATCTCTGTTGTAATCTCTGACCTCAAAGATTGAGTTTTCTTCGGCAAGTTGCTGTAATTCTTCCGGTATGCCAGTTTTCTGAAATTGTGAAAGCGTCAGATAAAGCACCAGTTTATCGGGTACTACCGACCCCATAAGGAGTGAACGTATAGCCTTGATTGCATATGGAATAGCCTCTGGGAACGAAGTCATTGAGACTACTACCTGTTTGTTTTCTGTTTGTTTTGCTGTCATTGTTTTTTGATTAACCCTATAATTTCAGGATACTTTTCCATAATAGCATTAAATGCCATTACGTTTCGGTCAACTCCTCCTTTATAATTCATTGTCATCAGCGAAATTTTCCTAGGCTTTCCAAGTTCTTTAGGCTTGTTGAACCCAAAGGGTACAGGTATCACCTCAACGCCATTAAGTACAGCCGCTGCCCAGAACCAAAAGTCATCGCAACTTGGGGCTATTCTTGTGAAAAGTTCCGCATTCATCATATCCTTCCGCAATGAATGTGGTGGATACAAAACGCCTCCTACGCCTGTCTGCAGATTGGCAAAGCCTCCATGGATTCGTTTAAACAGAAAATGATACCAGTGATATTTTGTCCATTTATAATAACTCTTTTCCAATCTAATATGTCTAACCCGATGCGCCCACACTGCGCGAGGGTTAGTGGCATACATGGCTAACAGATTACGAAGCATATCGGGATGATATTCAATGTCGTCATCAACCGTGACAATAATCGCTTCTGGAAAGTCTTCAAGAGCGGGAATGAGTTTAAGGTAAGAACGCAGATTTTCGTCATAGTTTCGTATCTCGAAAATCTCGTGCTCCTCGCTAAGGCGTTTCAGTTCATCAGGAATCCCAACTTCTCCAAACTCTTTGAGGTAAAGGTAGAGAACCAGTCTGTCTGGAAGCACAGAACCATTTAGAATGGATTTGATAGCCAAAACTGCATACGGAATAGCCGCTGGAAACGAAGTCATCGCAACCACTACTTCTGGGCGATGAGTTTTATGTTCATTCATACTAAATTATTTGATGATTGCAGAAAACTATAGGGTCACGCTCTCAAATGGTCGGTTATGAATTTTCGCTGCATAAACGGGAAACTGACTTGGGTACATGATAGAAGTGCCAGCACGAACTATCTTTTTCCCTTCATAGGTGGCCATAATTCCTTTGTCTTTTATCGGTCTTCTAGGTCGTTCAAATCATATCGATCAAAATAGCCGTCATCACGCAAGGAGTTAGTCCGTGCTCGTCCACGTGCCTGTTTGGCAAGAAACTCTTCGTATGATTTGATGGCATAATGATTGATTCTTATTACATCCTGCTGTGGTTTACGATCACCAAAGTGAACCTTTATGACATTGCCATTGGGGTCAACAGGTTTTCCTGATATGCGCGCTGCTTCATGGCAACCAACCATGCAACAAACCTGGCGCGGGTCCACAATACTTTTTACGTGTCTGTTCAGCCTGTGGGTGGGAAGGGAATGCTTGCGGAATCGTTGCATGACATCGCCTTCCTCTTTCACCCTGGCACCCGAACTACCGTAAACCAGCCAATTGATTTCTACAACGGCATAGCCCTCCATACGGTGCAGGAACTGGGGGATTGTATTGTCTTTGATGGGTACAATAAATTCGTCAATATCAATGACTGCAATCCATCGCGCATCGAAACGATGTCGCTCAAAGCAATCATCGTAGGCCGCAAGTTGCCTTTTACGACCAGGGAAAAACTGATACTCTACAATTCCCGATTCAATATATGGCTGAAGTACCTGCTTGGTCTGGTCAGTACTTTCATTATCGTAAATATAGAATTTTTCTACACCCTGTTTCCTGTGCCATTCTATCCATTCCTTGAAATATGGGCCTTCATTTTTGGCTATCGCACATACCGCTAAATAATATTTAGGTGTAGAGTGGTCGTGCTTGACTCTACGCTTCAGTTTATATGCATTCTTGACACCATATCTCAAGATGCCTCTCCACCTATTACGGGTGTGCTTATGAGGAATCAATCCTGCGATTATTTCAGCCCAAAACTTATTCATGGATTTCGAAATCGGATTTATCGGGTAATATCTGTTGGAACGCGTTCATGAGGTTCGTCATGACTAGGTCGTAGTTGCGTATGTGTACATTGTCATTCAGGCATATCAATGTGTATGATTGGTTTCTGATTGCTTGAATGGCTCGATTGGGACGAACCATGAGGGGGAACATCTTCGTGTCTCTGTAGGTGTTGTAAGGCTCAAAGTTGCCTTTGCAGATTTGCCAGGTTCGAAACAATTCAGGTGTGTAGTCCGTGAGCGCACGAAATTTGTTTGAGGAGGTTTCCGTCAGTTCTTTTCCTGCGGCTGCCCATACTTCCTCAAAGGTCGTCTTAAGATATGCCTGGGCATTGTGCGGAGTGCGGAGTGTGATGAATTTATTGTAGTGCTTTAGGATGTAATTCCAGCGTGCCTTTGCTCCGTAACTTTTATCAAACCATTTGTCATGCCAGCGGGCCATGACCTCCTTTTTGTTGAAGTGCCGGTTGATAATCTTGATATTGTTCTTAATTCTGACATACCATTGCGACCAAGACGGATTGTAGGTGAACACGGCTATGTCGCGGGGCAGGCCATTCTTGAAGAAGCGTTCTTGCGAGACATGATTGATGATGTAGAAATCGTCGTTGAAATAAACGAAATGCTCGCTGAGCCCAGGTATTTTGTGAAGGTATCGCTCGATGACAACTGAATTGAAGGTTGGGAGGAACTGCGAAGGGATAAAATCATGGTGGCTTACTACGTGAATCCTAGGATTGTTCATATCAAGCCATTCGGGTATTTGCCCATTAAAGGTGACGAAATGGATTTTGCGCACCCAAGGGGCAAATTTCTCTACGCCTCTAAACCAATATTTCAGGAAACCATAATCTCTAAATCGGGCTTCAGATACACCATTTTTGGTATTATCCTTATTGTGGCGATATTTATTAAATTCTTTCTTCCATTCAGGATCGTCCATATTGACCCATGTAATCACGAAATCAATGTCCATATTTTTTATAGGGCTAGCGTCATTAAAAATAACTTTACTTTTTTAGGAAGGCGTGTTTGAAGCGGTTGTGCGTCCACAAATATAATTCTGGGCGTTGTTGAATCTCAGCCTCTAGTTTCTGGAAATAGAGTTGGGTTAATTCATAGTTGGGCAAATCTTGGGGGTGATCGTGTAATGGGATGAGTTCGCATTCATAGTAACCTCTCTTGATTCTTTTCATACTGAGGAACAATGCGTCATATCCATAGTGCTTTGTGAGTTTCTCGGTGCCCGTCAATACGGGTGTGCTGTGGTTCAAGAAGTCTGCAAAATCTCTTACTTCCCTTTTCTTTGGCGATTGGTCGGCTATGAAGCCGATGATGTATGATTTATCGTCCTTGCTCGCGTTGGTCATGAAGCGGGCCGTCTTGTACATATCCACGGATATAGTCCCGAAGCGTCCTCGTACGACTCGCATAAGCCGGTCCATGGGCTGATTGCGTAATTGATGATAAATCTGCGCTTTCACTGCGTCCTTATGTAGCCATAGGGTTATGGACGATACCCATTCCCA
This sequence comes from uncultured Bacteroidales bacterium, assembly GCA_945871755.1. GTDB lineage: Bacteria > Bacteroidota > Bacteroidia > Bacteroidales > Bacteroidaceae > Alloprevotella. Next base: position 604 of record CAMBWV010000116.1, on the reverse strand, counting down.
ATTCCCGAAATGCCCCAAATACAATGATACTGATTTCCCTTGGCTGAGTTTTTGATTGGCCAAATCCATATTGACGAATCGCATTCTTCGCTTCATTTCATCAGTGGACATGGAAAGCAATTTGCAACTTTCAAGGGCCATATCCACGAAGAAATGGTAAAACTTTTTTTCTATCCCTATGATTTCCTCCAATCTTTTATCGGGGAATGATTCAAGGAGATTCTTGCGAACTATTTTTCTGCGATATCGTACTAGATAGTAAACGGGGTAATAGAGTATATCGGATAATAGATAGAGAACCTTGAAAGGAAGGTAGGAAATCGCCTTGACGAACAAGAAGATACAATAATAATATAGTTGATGCGCAACAGAGACGGAGTCCTTTGCCCCCTGCCTGCGTGGCGTGTCTGTCTTATCAGTGGTTTTCATATAATGAGCACAAATATGCTGGCCGTTGCTCCTGCTTTTCCCATGCACCTATCGCATACTGAAGTAGGGCTGGATGGTTCTTTGAGCGAACACTTCCACAGGTGAATGTCGTTTACTGTTTTAAGGTAGGTTCTATAAATTAGCTTGCGATGTATTTGCGGCTATCGTGCCGTAG
>CAMBWV010000115.1 GCA_945871755.1 uncultured Bacteroidales bacterium | reverse complement strand
TGGCGGCATCGGCAAAGTTGAATACAGCACCGAAGAATACATCGCCGCCTACCACAGGCATCCAGTCGGGCCAGGTGAAGAGTGGGAAGTAGAACATATCCACCACCTTGCCACTCAGGAAACTGCTATAACCATTGCCCCACCCCACATACTCGGCGGGCTTGAAGTAAGGCAGACTCTCGGAGAAGCACATGCCATAAAAGCAGTTGTCGATGATATTGCCCAATGCGCCAGCCACGACTAGGGAGACACAGGCTATCAAGCCAATGGGGTATTTGCGGCGACAGAGCACCACGAGCAGATAGACAAAGGCAACAACGGCCACAATACGGAAAGCACTGAGGATGCTGGTCCCAATGAAGGACATGCCAAAGGCCATGCCGCGATTCTCCACAAAGAAAATCTGGCACCACGAGGTAATATCAATATGCTCGTAGAGGGACATATTCGTCTTGACCGCAATCTTGATAATTTGGTCTATCACGATGACGGCCAAGAAGATGGCGAGGGCGATGAGGGAACGTTTCTTCACGGTGTTTCTTGGGGTAAATAAATGGGCAATAAGGGCAGGCTTGCTGCCGAGCAGGGGCAGCGCATGACCTTATTGCCGAATGGGAATGATTACTTCTGAGCCATCTTGGCCTCAATGGTCAATGTGGCATGCGGCACTGCGCGCAGACGCTCCTTAGGAATCAGTTTGCCCGTCACGCGGCAAATGCCGTAGGTCTTATTTTCAATGCGCACGAGGGCGGCTTGCAGTCCTTGGATGAACTTCTGCTGGCGTGCGGCCATGTTGGTCAGTTCTTCCTTGGTCTGTGTGGCTGATCCTTCCTCCAGCACTTTGTAGGTAGGCATTGTATCGTCAATGCCGTTGCCCGAGCGATGGGTCAGCTCGTCCATAATTTGGTCATACTCGCGCTTGGCAAGTGCCATTTTTTCGAGGATGATGGCCTTGAATTCTTCCAATTCCTCGTCCGTGTAATGTGTTTTCTCTGACATATTAGTATAGGTTTTATTGGTTACTATCAGAAAAAGGCCCTTCTCCGTATCACGGGGACACGGAGAAAGGCTGTTTGAATTATTGTTTCTGAATGATAAACTGCACGGTGTGTCCGTCGAGTTCAAGCGTCTGTGCTTGCTCGCCCTCTACTTGTTCCACGAAGGTGAAACTATTACCGAGCACCTGTCCGCAGATGTAGTCCTGGAAATCGGCCACAGCACCTTCGATGGCTTCCTCGTGGGTCATTTCAATGCAGATGCGGTCGGTAATCTCGAGGCCGCTCTCCTTGCGAAGGTTCTGAATGCGCTTCACGATTTCGCGAGCCCAACCTTCGCGGCGGAGTTCCTCGGTGATTTCGAGGTCGAGGGCCACAGTGAGTGCGCCTTCGTTGGCCACAGTCCATCCGGGAATATCCTGGCTGACGATTTCCACATCATCGCGCTCGATAACGGCGGGCGTGCCTTCCACATCAAGGGTGACGGTACCGTTCGTTTCCAGCGTGGCAATCTGTTCTTGGCTCATGGCAGCTACGGCAGCCGCTACGGCCTTCATCATCTTACCAAACTTCTTGCCCATCACACGGAAATTGCACTTCACAATCTTCTCCAGCATGGCACCATCCACAAAGTGCAGTTCCTTCACGTTTACTTCGTCAAGGATGAGCTGCTTCATAGCCTCCACCCCTTCGCGCAGACGGGCATCGGTGGCAGGGATAGAGATTTTGGCGAGGGGCTGACGCACGATGACGCGCTCTTTCTTACGCAAGGAGAGCACCATCGAAGTGATACGCTGGGCCATTCCCATGCGGTATTCCAATTCGCTATTGATGAGCGATTCGTCGGCCTTGGGGAAAGCGGCCAGATGCACGCTACCGCCGTTGGGCACGAGGTCGGCATAGAGTTGGTCGGCATAGAAGGGAGCGATAGGAGCCATCAGGCGCGCTACGGTGGTCAGACAGGTATAGAGTGTCTGGTAGGCGCTGAGTTTGTCAGCATCCATCTGGCCTGCCCAGAAGCGTTTGCGGTTGAGGCGGACGTACCAGTTGCTGAGGTTGTCGAGGACGAAGGTGCTAATCATACGTCCAGCACGCGTCGGCTCGTACTCCTCAAAGGCTGCGCTGACTTCGCGCGTCAGGGTGTTGAGTTCGCTGAGAATCCAGCGGTCTATCTCGGGACGCTCGCTCACAGGCACCTGCGGTGCATCGGGATTGAAATCGTCCACGTTGGCATACATCGCAAAGAAGGAGTACGTCTGATAGAGTTTGCCGAAGAACGTGCGTGCCACTTCCTTCACGCCCTCTTCGTCAAACTTCAGGTTGTCCCAGGGCGAGGAGTTCGTAATCATGTACCAGCGCAGGGGGTCGCTACCGTATTTCTGGATAGCACCAAAGGGGTCAACGGCGTTGCCCAAACGTTTGGACATCTTGTTGCCGTTTTTGTCAAGCACGAGGCCATTGGAGATAACAGCCTTGAAGGCTACGCTGTCCATGACCATCGTGGCGATGGCGTGGAGCGTGAAGAACCATCCGCGTGTCTGGTCCACGCCCTCGGCAATGAAGTCGGCGGGATAAACCGTGCGATTGTCGAGCAGTTCCTTGTTCTCAAACGGATAATGTATCTGGGCGTAGGGCATAGCACCCGAGTCGAACCAAACGTCGATGAGGTCCAGCTCGCGAGTAAGCACGGCACCGCTCTCGCCCACCAATTTAATGTTATCCACGTAGGGGCGGTGGAGGTCAATGCGGTCGTAGTTCTCCTGGCTCATGTCGCCTATGACAAAGCCCTTCTCCTTGAGCGGATTGCTAGTCATCACGCCTGCGGCCACGGCCTTTTCAATTTCGTTGTAGAGTTCCTCCACGCTACCGATGCAGATTTCCTCGCGCGTGTCGCGGTTGCGCCAAATGGGCAAGGGCGTTCCCCAATAGCGCGAGCGAGAGAGATTCCAGTCGTTGAGGTTCTCCAACCATTTGCCAAAGCGTCCCGTACCCGTGCTTTCGGGTTTCCAGAGGATGGTCTTATTGAGTTCCATCATGCGCTCCTTGGCGGCCGTGGAACGGATAAACCAGGAGTCAAGCGGATAGTAGAGCACAGGTTTGTCCGTGCGCCAGCAGTGCGGATAGTTGTGTACGTGCTTTTCGATGCGGAAGGCCGTGCCCTCTTCCTTCATCTCAATGCAGAGAATCACGTTGAGGTCCATGTCCTTATTGGCCGCCTTCTCATCGTACTTGCCGCCCTCGTTGTATTTGGGGTCGTAGGCGTTCTTCACGAACTGACCCTGATGGCGGGCGTAGGCTTCCTTGATGACGCACGTTTCGTAGAAATCAGGATTCATATCCTCGGGCAGGAAATATTTACCCGTGAAGTCCACCATCGGACGCGTGTCGCCAGCTTTGTCAATGACGAAGAGGCTGGGAATGCCTGCATCTTTGGCCACCTTGGCGTCATCGGCACCAAAGGTAGGCGCAATGTGTACGATACCCGTACCATCCTCGGTCGTTACGTAGTCACCGGGAATTACGCGGAAGGCTTCGGCAGAGCGTTCAACGACCTTGCCGTCCACCAGTTCGCAGGGCTTCACCCAAGGCATCAACTGGGCATAACGCAGGCCCACGAGATCCGTACCCTTGCCGCGCCAGAGAATTTCGAGCTGTTGGCCTTCCTCTGCCGTGAAGTAGGCCGACAGACGGCTCTCGGCTACGATATACAGGGCCTCCTCAGCGGTGTAAGGATTCTGACCCTTCACGCAGACATAGTCAATCTTCGGACCCACGCAGAGGGCTGTGTTGGAAGGAAGTGTCCAGGGCGTAGTCGTCCAGGCCAGCACATACGTGGGCAGGTCGGCCACGGGAGCGGCAAACTGCGAGCCCGTCGTATCAAGCACGCGAAACTGTGCCGTCACCGTCGTGTCTTTCACATCGCGGTAGCAACCAGGCTGGTTCAACTCGTGCGAACTCAGACCCGTACCTGCAGCGGGCGAATAGGGCTGAATGGTATAGCCTTTGTAGAGGAGATTCTTCTGATAGAGTTGTTTGAGCAACCACCACAGCGTCTCAATATATTTATTGTCGTACGTAATATAGGGGTGCTCCATATCCACCCAGTAACCCATAAGGTGGCTCAGGTCGGTCCATTCTTGGGTGTACATCATCACGTTTCGGCGACAGCGCGCGTTGTATTCCTCAATGCTAATGCTACGTCCGATATCTTCCTTCGTGATGCCCAGTTCCTTCTCCACGCCCAACTCAACGGGCAGTCCGTGGGTATCCCAGCCTGCCTTGCGGTTCACGCGGAAACCCTGCATCGTCTTGTAACGGCAGAATACGTCCTTGATAGTGCGCGCCATCACGTGGTGAATGCCAGGATGTCCGTTAGCCGAAGGAGGACCTTCAAAGAATACGAACGAGGGACAGCCCTCGCGTTCTGTCATACTGCGGTGGAACAAGTCCTGCTCGTCCCACTTCTTGAGCACCTCTTCATTGGTGGCGTAGAGGTTCAAACCGCTGTGCTCTGCAAACTTCATAGGTTGACTTATCTGTATTGCTATTTTTTGTAAAAGGAAGTATTCAAACTTAGTTTCGACATCCTTGCCACGAAATCCAAAAGTTCCGCGCTATCCATATACCATCCGCGCCATCCATATACCATATATATATACGCGCGCGCGAGGCTCAGGGAATTTTCACAGAAAAGGGAGGCAGCAACAAGCCCATTCCCCACTCTGCGCAAGGCTCTACCCCTAAATTTAGGGGACAAAGTTAGCAAAACACCACCGCTCAGCAAAATGAAAGCGGGAAAAACTTGAAAACAGGAGCCGCCCGAGAATCGTAATCCGCCAGGATTTGATTTTTTATCAGCCTAGATTTGATTTTTTCTCCGAGCAAGCCAGCGTTCACCGCTCGGTGAACGATCGTTCACCGCCCCATGAACGATCGTTTACCGCCCCATGAACGATCGT
>CAMBWV010000114.1 GCA_945871755.1 uncultured Bacteroidales bacterium | reverse complement strand
CTGTGAAGCCAAGAGCCAGCGGGGCGATGAGGGCTAAGAGAAACTTTTTCATAAGTGTAAAGGGATTTAGATGTTATATATATAATATGGTGTATGCTCAGCAAATTTTCAGAACAGGAACTTCGCCGTCAGTCGGTAACTGCGCCCAGGCATAGGATAGCGACGAATGACCTCATACTGGTGGTTGAAGGCATTGAGTAGGTCAGCGCGCAGGACGAGTTGGAGGCCGTTGTCGAAGGAGAAGGTGCGGTAGCCACCAAAACTCCATTCGTGGTAAGCAGGTAGGCGCGTGGTGGCCGTATGTTCGTTGGTGCTCCAGCGGCTCGATACAGCGTTGACAGCGGCCGTCAGCGTCAGCCACGGATTGTCCCAAGCCAGCGAGGCGGCCAAGGTGTGGCGCGGCATGTAGGCGGGCTGCTTACCATAGGAGCGCGAGGCGGGGTCGGTGCGGTCGCTGGCGCATTGCAGGCTGTAGTTGGTGTGCAGATGCAGGGCGTGGCGGCGGCCCAGGGGAGCGTCCAGCGCGGCCACGATGTCCAGCCCGCCGATTTGCGTGCGCCCTATGTTCTCCGTGCGCCACACGTAGAGATTGTAGGGAATGGCCGAGATACGGTCCCTGACGATGTTGAAATAACCATCGGCCGTCAGCGTTAGTGTCCATGCGTGCTTCGCGGGCAGGAGTTCGAGCGAGAGGCCCGCGCCCATCTGATGAGCACGCTCGGGCCGCAGGTCTTGCTGGCCGAGGTGGTAGTAGTAGCACTCGGTGAAGGTAGGAGCGCGGAAAGATTCCTTGTAGTGCGCTCGGGCGCGCAAAGTGCTGGTCTCGCCATCCCTTCCCGCCCATCTCAGGAGTGTATATCCGATGCCTATCGAAGGGGTCAGGCGGTGGGCATTGCGGGCTGCGGCGGCGCGCTCATTGTCGTTCCAGTCAAGATAACCCGTCAGGCGTGCCGAGGCGGAGAGCCGTCCGCGCGCATACGAGGCGGCGAGGGATTGCAACCACGTGTGGCGGCCCACCAGACTGTCCGTCTGCAAGTTGCTGCGCAGACCCTGATGAAACCAGTCCGTCGTGTAGGCCACGGTCCATCCCCGCGCGATTCTGCGCGAGAGGCCCGCAGTGGCGTACCACTCCTGCTGGCGATAATGCTGGCTGAGGCGGCCGCCGGGATATTGATTGTCCACGTCGTCATAGCGGCTGTCGTTCCAGGCGTATTTCGCTGCGGCCATCAGGCTCCACCTCCCTTCGCCCCACGTGCGTCGGTGCTGCACCTGCGCCAGGGCGCGCCGTTCGTGAAGCAGTTCGGTGCCCTTCTGGGTGTAGAGGATGACCTGGCCAGGCAGCTGACGGTTGTCGTCGTTGTACATCGCCAGTGCGCTCCAGCGTCCGCCGCCGCGGTCGTAGGTCAGGAGACTCGCCTCGGCCCCGCCCGCCTGCATACGGCTGTGGTTGCGGCGCTCGTGGGTGGTCAGTTGCAAATTCTTCCAAGTATAGGGGTAGTCGTTCTTGCCATAATAATAATGTCCTGCCACGCCCACGAGGCTTCGCTTCCCCGCGCGTGCCGTCAGTCGGCAGGAAGGGGCCCAAGTCATGAACGAGCCTTGCGCCAGTGCCACCTGTCCCCAGAGGGGTCGGTCGTGGGGCGTGGCTTCAGTGTTGGGCTGGAGGTCGAGGGTCGAGGCTCCGAGGTTGCGCACGGGCGTGAGGAGGTCTGCTCCATCTCCCACGACTAGCCTCAATGCGCTGATATTGTCCAGCGAGAAGCGCGACAGGTCGGTCTGTCCCTGACGGGCATCGCCCACAGCCAGTCCGTCGTAAGTCACAATGGTATGGGCTGCACCGAGGCCGCGCACACTGACCGTCTTGAGGCCGCCCGCGCCACCATAGTCGCGCAGGTTGACGCCCGCCATCCGTCGCAGAGCACCAGGCATATCCACCACGCCCATGGCCGAAAGGTCCTCAGCCGTGAGGGTTTGCTGCGGCGAGCGCGTGGTGAGGTCCGAATGTAGGGGGCGCGAGGTGACCACGGCTGTGCGAAGCGTATCTTGCAACGGCTCGTTGGCCCATACGGACAGAATGGGTACAAGTGTGGCTAGTAAAAACAGGTAGCGCATAAAGCAATAGGGGGAACCTCCAGGATTTTCCTCGAATCCACATGGAGAACCAACAATCAAACAGCGGCAGGTCTTCTGGCTTCACCTTTCTCCGAGCGCCTTCCCACTTCCTCTTCAGCAAAACGAGGAAGCAGTGGCTCATGGCCCAGAGAGTCGTCACAACGACAGGTTGTCGTCGTTCACAAAAAAAGGCATACAGCAGCGGGACTGCACGGGATTCTCACCCGTTTCCCTTTTCACACGTCAGCATCCACGCCAATGGGCGGGCACCTCCGTGACCGTGTTTCGCCTGCAAAGGTAATAATGAAAAAGAACAAGGCAAAAGGATTTGATGGTTTTTTGGCAATTGGTCAAGCAGTGCTTGACCAATTTAGGAAAACAAAATTAGGAGTTCGTTCTCACACTTCCAGACTATCGAGCCAGCAGCCGCAGGCTGCGTTGAAACAGGGAGCCGCAGGCTCCCTTGAAACTAGGAAGCCCTTGGCTTCCGTTGAATCTAGGTCGCAGAGCGACCGTTGAAACTAAAGTACCCAAGTACGCCCCGAGTGTGCAGCCGCACGATGCTCTCCAAACCTTGGGGACTGATCAGGTAGGCCACGTCGGCCTGGTTGTCTTGGAAGAGATTTTCGGTGAGGGCGGCTGGGCATTTCGTGTGGACCAGGACGTAGAATCTGGCTTCTTGGTCGGGGTCGCCGTCCAGGTAGTCTGTGCGGAAGGGTCGCTGCTTGTGGTCGTAGAGGCCCTTCCGTTTGTTTTCCTCAAACTGGCGGGCGTAGTCGGCCAAGGAGAGGCGTGCTGCCTCATACAGGCTGGTGGCCAGGCGGTCGGCCTGCGTCGTTCCGGGACTGGTATATACGCTCCATCCGCCTGCTGTGCGCCACTGCTGGCCCGAACCCGCAGCGTTGACATGGATGCTCAGGTAGAGGCAGTTGTGCTTGCCAAACTGGTCGCACAGGCCGTTGACGATGCGGCAACGCTTGCGCAACTCCTCCGTTGGTGTGCCCAAGATGATATTGTCGGGCAGGTCGATAAACACGGTAAATCCCGCGGCCTCCAACTCCTGCTTCACGCGGAAGCACACTTCGCGGCTAAACTGATACTCGTAGAATGTTCGGTCGGGGCTACAGTTGCCGCCCGCGTTCTGGCGATGGGCTGTGCCCAAGATGACGATTCTTCTTTGCTTCATTTCGATATATATGTGTCTGATGATGCTTAGTAGGGAAACAGTGGGAGGGGACGTGCGAAAAGTGTCGCGCCCCCTCCCAAAGTCGATTTAGCCGCAATAGGCACAGCCTGCGAATACGCCGCTCAAAGCGGTGAGTGCGGCCACGAGCACCTGAATGATAATGGCAAAGACATTGTGCTTGCCGTTGGGATTGGCACTAGCAGCGAGAGCCGTGTGGCCGTTTTCGAGAGAATGGATAGCGTACGTCATGGTTGGTTTGGATTTTTAGTGGTGGATAAGATTGGTAAATAGAAAAGTTTCCGTATTTTTGCACCTGCTAACCTAGCAGGTCGCCCCTGTAGTTCAACGGATAGAATAGAAGTTTCCTAAACTTTAGATCCGAGTTCGATTCTCGGCGGGGGTACGAGGCGTTGCCGTTTGGCTGCGGTTCGCAGCCTTTTTGCCTGCTGGCTCAAAAGGATTCTTCGGTTGGGGAATTTCGTTTTTACATCTATATATAAGGTAAGGGAAGCCATCAGGCTTTCTTTTTTTTGTGCCCAAGGGGTTTAGAAAGGATTACGGACCTTCTGGAGTCTTCCCAACTTTCCTCCGCTGAGAGTAGTCTGAGAATCCTGCAGGGGTGGGCCAGAAAAACTCAGAAGATTCCGTAATCAAAAATTAGAGGAGCTTAGTAGTCTAAGCAGCAGTTACTCCTCTTCGACGGGACCCATCTGGCCGTAGATGTCGCCAGCCTTCATGAACTGCATGTCGGGATTAACCACAGAGAGCTTGTGGCGCATATTGGACGAAGCCAAGAAGCGGACGTTTACTCGCTCAATGTTTTTGGCCACAAAATCCTTGCGGGTCGCAGCACCTCTAGTGGTAAGAGTGGCACGGAAAGTACCGAGGTCACCCAAGCGCACGCTGGCACCATTGCGGAGGTAATTGATAATCTCTTGCTCAAGAGCAGAGAGCACGGCCTTCACATCGGGAATGGTGACGGTACACTTCTCAGAGATAACGGTGGAAAGCTGCTGGCAATTGATAGGATTAGGGCTAGTCAATTGAGCATAATACTTAACGGATTTGTTGATGGGGTTTTTGCGAGCGATAACATTGTACTTCAACATAGTTTTTTCTTTTTTTTAGTGGTGAATAAAATAGGTTTGTTCTGTTTGATTCTCCGTAGGGTGCATGGAGCGAACCTCTTGGCGAATCGTTTATCAACGTTGACAATGCAAAGTTACGAAGCCCCGCACGGTGTCTGCTGCAAATCGCTGCAAATGGGTCAGAACTCTCATGCAAGAATCCATCGTAAACCCTTATCAATCAGCGAAACTATATTTTCTGATTTTTTTCTTCTATTGTACGTGCGCCTCGGCCTATTATTCGTAGAAAAATCAGAGAAACACGCCTACATATATCTAATAGAAAAGAAAAAGAATAGGACAGCCCAGGCAAAGAGCAAGGCAGTCCTTACCCAAATTCGTAAGATTCGAATAAATTCGTGTGCACACAAATCAAATTGTTTTCCAGGTGTAGGATGCACTCCGCTCAATTCGAAAAATTCGTAACTACTCAGGTTGATTATTGCTCGCCAAGGATGCAGCTCGGCGCGCCCTGAAAGGGCAACGAGCGCCTAGCCCAGGGCAGAGCGAAGCGGCGCCCTGGGTATTGTCGTCCGTCCCTGGCT
>CAMBWV010000113.1 GCA_945871755.1 uncultured Bacteroidales bacterium | reverse complement strand
TGCCACCTATATGATTCCCAAGCCCGACGACCGTTCGCAGATGATGGACCTCCTGCGTGCCGCAATCAAGTCGGTCTATGCTTCGGTGTTCTACCGCGACAGCAAAGCGTACCTCACAGCTACGCAAAACCTCATAGACCAAGAGAAAATGGCTGTGGTGCTTCAGGAGGTTATAGGTTCGCCCCATACTTCCAGCGTACCTGTGGCGGGCCAGGGTTTGCAGGAACTCACCTCCTTCTACCCCACCCTTTCAGGTGTGGGCCGCTCGCTCAACTTTTATCCCATCGGCGAGGAAAAGCCCGAGGAGGGTATTGTCAATCTGGCTTTCGGACTCGGCAAATACCTGGTGGATGGTGGACGCACGCTGCGCTTCTCGCCTGCTCATCCCCACCACATTCTCCAGCTCAGTTCGCCCGAATATGCCCTGCGCGAGACGCAGACCCGCTTTGTCGCGCTCGACCTGACCAATCTGCCCACAGATTTCCGCGTGGACGATGGCTTCAACCTCTTGACCCTCCCTGTGCGCTGCGCCAATGCCCATGGTACTTTACAATACGTAGCCTCCACCTTTGAGATTGATACCGAAACGATTCTCCCAGGCTGGACTGGACGGGGGCGCGCCATCATTTCCTTCGACCGCATCCTCCAAGCTGAGGTCTTTCCTTTGGCTGAAACTATCAGCGAACTGCTTCGTATCGGCAGCCGCGAGATGGGACGACCCGTGGAGATTGAGTTTGCCATGGACATCCGAGCGGGCAAAGACGGTGCACCTCCCCAAGCAGGCTTCTATCTCTTGCAAATTCGCCCCATTGTAGATAGCAATGCGCGGGTGGAGGAGGACGTTTCCGCTATACCCGACACCGATTGCCTCGTGAAGAGTACAGAGATGTTGGGCAACGGCAAGGCCACCGACATTTGCGACATTATTTATATCCGCCCCGAAGCCTTTGATGCTCTCCATACTCCTGCCATGGCAGCCGAAATGGACCTTTTCAACCGTCGCTTCTCTGCCGAATCGTCTGGTTATATCCTCATCGGTCCTGGCCGGTGGGGCAGCAGCGATCCTTCGCTGGGCATCCCCGTCAGTTGGTCGCACATCAGCATGGCCCGCGCTATTGTGGAAACCTCATTGGATGGTTATCGGATAGACCCTTCGCAGGGCACCCACTTCTTCCAAAACCTCACCTCCTTCGGCGTAGGCTACTTTACGGTAGCCCCCCATCGCGAGCAAGGTTTTGTAGATTTCCAATGGCTAGACAGTCAGCCTGCCATTCACGAATCGCAATATATCCGCCATATCCGACTGGATGCGCCGCTCACACTCCTAATGGATGGCCGACACTCCTGCGGAGCGATATTGAAACCAGCCATCGGCCAACTTCATCATTAGTTATCCACTCTCCTCTACATCTTCCGAGGACATCTTTTTATCTTTCTCCATGCTTACCTCCTTCTAATTTTCGGAGAATCCATATTTCAATCAAAAAATAATACGACAACCGTGTACTACATTCAAAAACGCATAGAAATTGCATTTGCCCACCACCTCACACTCACTTATCCCAGCAAATGTACTCGCCTGCATGGCCACAACGCCATTATCACTATTTATTGCCGTTCGCGCCAACTCAACGAGATCGGCATGGTTGTATATTTCTCTCTCATCAAGGAACGCGTTGAAAAAGCCTTTGACCATCAATATCTCAATGAACTAGTTCCCTTCAATCCCACAGCAGAAAACATGGCCCACCACATCTGCACCCTCATTCCCAACTGCTACAAGGTGGAGTTTCAAGAGAGCGAAGGAAATATCGCTGTTTACGAAGTGGACGAGGAGCCCTAGGATTTAGTAATAACTTCCTTTGCGCCATCAAAAAATAAAAGCTGGCATGCCCGTCTCAGTAGAATGAAGACAGGCATGCCAGCCCTTGTTATATTCGCCACCTTTACTCGTTCACAACGGGCAGGGTGCGGTATTCCTTGCTGTATCGAAGCATCTGGGTATCGTAGCCTTCGGTGTAGTCAAGGGTGACATCCGTGATATTGCCTTGCGCATCCTTCACCGCTGTATAGACAGGGTTGATAAAGCCCTTGTAGGGGGAGAGGTGCAGACGCTCATAGCGTTGGAGTATTTCCTTGTGAAGCACGGGGTCCACCTGTACGCTGTAATTCTCAACGATGGCACGGGCTGCGTTGTAGTCGCCCTCACTCTTGATGCGCTGAATCTCAGCCAGAAGCTCGCCGAAATAAGTACGCAACAGGGCGTAGTCGTTCACCTGAACATAGGTTTTCTTGCCCTTCTTCACCAGTTCGACAGCAGGCTTAGTGCCTTTAGCCTTGGCTACTTCCTTTGCTCTTGCAAGCGTCCAGCGTGCGATGAGCGCACGGTTGCGCATGTGAGCCTCTTCGATAGTAGCGCCCGGCTGGATGCGTACCAACTGTGAAAGGAGGCCGTTCATCATATAACTGTAGTACTGCGATTTGTAGGCATCCATGTCAGGGACAAGGCCAAGTTCAAGCATCTTGGGGTCTGCCAAGTAGTAGAGACCAAAGAGATCGGCACGGGCCTCCTCAATGGTGCTGCCATAAGAACGGAGAGAATCGCCGTCAACGCCAGGGAGCAAACGACCGCTGCCGTGGCCCAAGCATTCATGAAGGTCGGTGTGGAGGTCGTCGCAGAGGTCGCCATACTTGGCCATGAGGTCGCGCGTGGGCTGGTCGATGACAAATTCGCGGTCCATGCCACTGCCGCGGCTTGCTTGGGCGTAGGCGTGAGTGAGGTTGCCAATCGTGACACTCTTCGAACCGAAATCCCTGCGCACCCAGTCGCTATTAGGCAGGTTGATACCAATAGCTGTGGAGGGATAGAGGTCGCCGCCGAGAATGGCAGCATTGATAACCTTGGCCGACACGCCGCGACATTTCTCCTTCTTGAAACGATTGTCCACAGGCGAATGCTGCTCGAACCAATCGGCATTATCGCTCAGTTTGACGGTGCGCGCTGTGGCAGCATCGTCGCGGAAATTAACGATACTCTCCCACGAAGCCTTGAGGCCCATGGGGTCACCATAACTCTCAGTGAATCCATTGACGAAGTCCACACGGCTCTGCGTGTCGCGCAACCAATGGATGCAGTAGTTGTCGAAGGTGCGGAGGTCGCCCGTGCGATAGTATTCGATAAGGCGGTCGAGCGTTACTTGCTGTTCAACCGAACACGCATAGGGGCGGGCCTTTTCGAGGAGAGCGACAATACGCTCAAGGGCGGGACCATAAAGTCCACCAACACGCCAAACGCGCTCCTCCAGTTGTCCGAACTCATCGCGCACCAATCGGCTATTCATGCCCATCATAACGGGACGAGGGTCGCCAGCAGGCTTGCGCTGGGCGTAGAACTCCTCGGCTTCTTTTTGCGTAATACCAGGGGCGTAGTAATTGGATGCGGAGGTTAGGACGAGGTCATCGCCATCCTTTTGGTTAACGCGCATTTGCATCACAGAGGGGTCGAAGAGAACGGGCATCAGTTCCTCCCACGAAGGCTTGCCAGCCGCGACATGGGCTGCGGCTTGCGCCTCAGCGGGTTCTGCATAACCGATAAGGGCGAGCTGTTGGCGCAACCAGGCTTCGGAGAAACCAGGCACAAACTTCTCGCAACCGTAGTGGTGGTGAATACCCGAGGAGAACCAGAGGCGGCGCAAGTACGTCTGGAAGGCTTCAAACTCCTTGCCCTTCTTCTCTACCTTGTCGGAGGTATAAATGGCCTCAAACATGTGGCGAAGGCGCAGGTTGTAGCGTCCATTTTGGTCGAAAAGGATGTCGCGGCCCATGAGTGCTGCCTCCTGTAGATAATAAATGAAGGTTTTCTCCTTGAGCGAGAGTTGCTCGAAACCCTCCACCTTGTAGCGCAACATCTGAATGTCGTGAAACTGGATGTCGGTGTAGTGGAAGGCATCTTGCTCGTTTTGTGCCAGTGCATCGGCGGCCGAGCTGCCTGCTAATAGCATCATCATTCCAAAGATTTTTGATTTCATATTACTTTGAGGTGTTAGGACTGGAAGCAACGCTGTTTCTCGTCCCATAAATGAATAAATATTCGGTTAGAAAGGAAGCTTTTCCCCAGTAAAAAACAAGGGAAACGCTTGCAAATGTACGGTTTTTCCCTGAATAGGCCAAACTGTAGCTCTGGCACGGCTAGCATGAAGGCAGAAATTCGTATATTTGCCAAGTTTCTGGGAAGTTTGTTCTTCCTACATGTTCTACCTCTACGATAACTCCACTTATGAAATCCTCTTTTGCGAGCCAATGCTCAGAGTTTTTTGAAAGATTCTTCCAAGTTTTTGACCTCAGAAATTTTTTTAACTATCCTGATTATACCTACTTTAGTTTGAGTGGATTGTTACTCCTTATCTTATTATCCATCTTCTTTACCACGCATAAGCCGTTTCATAAGTTCATCATGCGTCACCTGTTCCTATGGGCAATCCTTATCTTCTTGATGGGATTGATGCTTTACATGATAGGATTTGCAGAACATGGATCGAGCTACAATCCAATGGCTTTGACACTTCGTGCTATGATGGCATCAATTGAAATGTTTGTTTCAAAGTCAGAGTTAATTGAAGTAGGTGAAGAGCTCAAGAAGAATGCTATCTATATGTTACTGTTTGCAACGACCCACTGGCTGGCTATCTGCATCAGTGCAGCATTCATCATTCATATCATGGGAACGAGACTAACATCCTACCTGCAAATGTTCATCCAGCGTAGGAGCTACAATTCTGACCTCTACGTTTTCTTTGATCTAAGCAAAGCTTCGCTGAATCTTGCAGAGGAGATTGCGGAAAAATATAAAGAATCCAACTCTAAAATTCGCATGGTTTTCGTCAAGACACCAAACGAAGAAAGCCATCTAGAGCGCTTTACGTTCTCGCATATTCTTAATTATGTCAACCAGAAAGATGAAGCCATTGAAAAAGTGATTGACCTAAAGGCCCTCCTTACTTATAGTAGGAACAGCATTAGTTTAACTAAAGAAAACTGGCAAGAAAAATTA
>CAMBWV010000112.1 GCA_945871755.1 uncultured Bacteroidales bacterium | reverse complement strand
CTGGGCCTTCAGCCCGCTCCTTAAACGCTTGTCAGCTACAAGTGAACACTTGCGAGACTTGGACAAGTAAACCCCTTGCTCTTCGTTTCAAACGCGTTTCTCGCATTTTTCTCACGAATTTCTTCAATACGGAAAACCTCCTGCGCATTATTTCGCCTTCCCCAGTTGTTTCCGCAAGGCTGAAATTTGTTTTTCTCCCCTATATTTTCGTTGCCCCACAGCTGTGGGGCAACGGGAATATCCCTAGAAAAAACAAAAACAAGGGTTTCCCAAACATCATTAGCCCATGCCCAAACTCCTAGCCCCGTTCCTCATTGCCCTCTTCCTGCTGGCACTTCCTGCCGCAGGGCGCAAGCGCGAGCCGATACGCTATGTACCGGCCGACAGCGTAGTGGTGTGGGGCGATGGGACGGACATTCAGAGTCGCGCCTTGGCCGTTGATGAGCGGTTGCGCCCGCGCCCCTCGTCTTTTGCGACTCCGCAGGGCAAACGATTGCGCGCCGTGCGGCAGCAGTGGCAGCGTGAACTTCTGCCCTGGCTCAACGTGGTCGGCTCGCTGGGCGAAAATCTCAGCCACGAGCCAGGCACGCAGGCCGCCAACGTGCTCTACGCCGCCATGCAGCAGTTCCCGCTGGACGGGCAGGCCCAATGGTTCGACATCATTGAGCGAACGCTCTGGAATGCCCTCTTGCACCAGTGCGCCTCGCCCCAGCCGAGTGCCGACCAGCACGTGGCAGCGCAGACCATCGTGGATGGGATGAGCGGTATCTATGCCACCGACAGCGAGGGGCTCTACGTGAACCTCTTTGTCAATAGCTCCGCCCACATTTGCACCGACCAATACCATATATATATAGACCAACTGACGCCCATGCCCCTCGAAGGGCGTGTGAAGATACGTCTCACGTCGCCCGGCATGAATCAGCGGCATCTCGTCCTGCGCATCCGCATTCCCGAATGGGCCATCAGCGAACCCGTGCGCACGTTTGAGATGGGCGGCATGGCCCGTCCCGCAGCGATTTCGGCGAAGCAGCAGGGCGTAAATGCCGAGGGTGCAGCAACTGCCGACCCCATGCCACAACTCTACATCAACGGCCGCGCCGAGGATGTGCCCACCGCCAACGGCTATTGGGTGATTGCGCGCAAATGGAACAGCGGCGACGAGGTCTTCTTCGACCTGCCGATGACACCGCGCTTCATCCGCCGCACCTACGAGCCTGGTCGTGCCACGGGAAGTAGCAAGCGGTCGCGCCCCGTCCGCCAGATAGCCGTTCAGCGAGGCCCCCTCCTCTACGCCACCAGCGCAGCCGAGGCCCGCACGCACTATTTCACGAAGAACGCCGCCCTCGCCCTCGCCGAGGCAGGCACACCGTGGGGCAATCCGCAGTTGGCAGGCAGCCTCTATGACGACCGCCACGTGCCCGCCGACGCTTCTGCGCCCCAGACCAGCGTCCTTCTGGCCCCTTGGTCCGACATTCTTGGCGACGATGCCGCCATCTGGTTGCGCGAAATCCGCTAAATACGAGTTCCAAACTGCTGGAACTCGTTATTTTTTTGTAAATTCGCAGCCGAAAATAAATCACCATCAAAAATATGACAGCCAACGAAATACGCGAATCGTTCAAACGATTCTTTGAAGAGCAGGGCCACCTCGTGGTGCCTTCGGCTCCGATGGTCATCAAGGATGACCCCACGCTTATGTTTACGAATGCCGGAATGAACCAGTTCAAGGACATCATCCTGGGCAATGTTGAACCCAAATCTCGCCGTCAGTGCGACTCGCAGAAGTGCCTCCGCGTTTCGGGCAAGCACAACGACCTCGAAGAAGTGGGCCACGACACGTACCACCATACGATGTTCGAAATGCTAGGTAACTGGAGTTTCGGCGACTATTTCAAGAAGGAAGCCATCCGCTGGGCCTACACCTATCTGGTGGACGTCCTGAAAATCGATCCCAAGGACCTCTACGTGACGGTCTTTGAGGGCAGCGAAGAGGAAGGCCTCAGCCGCGACGACGAAGCCGCAGGCTATTGGGAGGAATTCTTCCCCAAAGACCATATCATCAATGGCAACAAGCACGACAACTTCTGGGAAATGGGCGATACGGGTCCCTGCGGTCCTTGCTCCGAGATTCACATCGACGGCCGCCCCGAGGAAGAAAAGGCTGCCCTTAGCGGTGCCGAATTGGTCAACAAGGACAATCCCCAGGTTATCGAAATCTGGAACCTCGTCTTTATGCAGTACAACCGCAAAGCCGATGGTTCGCTTGAACCCCTTCCTGCCAAGGTGATTGATACGGGTATGGGCTTCGAGCGTCTGGTGCGCGTGATGCAGGGCAAGAACTCCAACTACGATACTGACGTATTCCAGCCCATCATTCGCAAGATTGGCGAACTCAGCGGCTTTGAATATGGTCGCGAGGAGAAGATTGACGTGGCCATGCGCGTCATCGCCGACCACCTGCGCGCCATCGCTTTCAGTATTGCCGACGGCCAGTTGCCCTCCAACGCCAAGGCGGGCTACGTCATCCGCCGCATCTTGCGCCGCGCTGTTCGCTACGCCTACACCTTCCTCGGCCAGCGCGAAGCCTTTATGTATAAACTCCTGCCCACGCTCGTCGAGGAGATGGGCCATGCCTATCCCGAACTGCCCGGTCAGCAGCAACTCATCGGCCGCGTGATGAAGGAGGAGGAAGAGTCCTTCCTGCGCACGCTGGCCACGGGTATCAACCTGCTGGAAAGCGTGATGGAACAGACGAAGCAGGCAGGCCAGAGCGTGGTGGACGGCACGAAAGCCTTCACCCTCTTCGATACGTACGGCTTCCCCTTCGACCTGACGGAACTCATCTGTGCCGAGAACGGCCTGAGTGTTGACGAGGCCGCCTTCAACGCCGAAATGCAGAAGCAGAAGGAGCGTGCGCGCAACGCTGCCGCCGTGGAGACCGACGACTGGGTGGTCCTCGGCGAAGGCGAAACGAAGTTCGTCGGCTGGGACGAGACGGAGTACGACTGCCATATCCTCCGCTACCGCCGCGTGCAACAGAAGAAACAAACGTTCTATGAACTCGTGCTCGACGCTACGCCCTTCTACGCTGAAATGGGTGGACAGCAGGGCGACCAGGGCGTGCTCGTGAGCGAAACGGAAACCGTGGAAATCTTCGATACGAAGCGCGAGAACAATCTGCCGCTCCACCTCACGAAGAAACTGCCCGAGAATCCCGCGGCTACCTTCCACGCCAAAATAGATATCCAAGCCCGCCACGCCAGCGAGGCCAACCATACCGCCACCCACCTGCTCGATCAAGCCCTCCGCGAGGTGCTGGGCGCACATGTAGAGCAGAAGGGTTCGCTCGTCACGAGCGAGTACTTGCGCTTTGACTTCAGCCATTTCCAGAAGGTGACGCGCGAAGAGTTGCGCCAAGTGGAGCGCATCGTCAACGCCCGCATTCGTCAGGACATCCCCTTGCAAGAGCACCGCGACGTGCCTCTTGAGGAGGCCAAGAAACTGGGAGCTATCGCCCTCTTCGGCGAGAAATACGGCGACCGCGTCCGCGTGATTCAGTTTGCCGACAGCGTAGAGTTTTGCGGCGGTTGCCACGCCAAGAGCACGGGCCGCATCGGCCTTATCCGCATTCTGAGCGAAAGCAGTGTGGCTGCTGGCGTGCGCCGTATCGAAGCCATCACGGGGGCTGCCGCCGAGGAGAGCATCTATGCCCAGGAGGACATTCTGCAAGGCTTGCAGGCTTTCTTCAACAATGCCAAGGACCTCAACGCTGCCATCCGCAAGACCATCGAAGAGAACGACGGACTGCGCAAACAGGTGGAAGGCTTCGTGAAGGAGCGCATCGTCACCCTGCGCGAGAAGATGGTGAAGAACGCCAAGGATATCAACGGCGTGCAGGTCATCAAGAGCGTCATCCCCGTGCCCATCCGCCCCGACGCGGTTAAGGATCTCGCCTTCCAACTCAGCGGAATGTTGCCCGAGAATATGCTCTGCGCCATCGGCAGCCAGTTTGAGGAGAAACCGCTCCTCACGGTCATGATTAGCAAGAACCTCATCGAAAGCCGCGGGCTGAATGCCGGCCAGATGGTACGCGAGGCTGCTCGCCTGATTCAGGGCGGCGGCGGAGGTGCTGCCCACTTCGCCACGGCTGGTGGCAAGAAGGCCGATGGCCTTGAAGCTGCCGTTGAAAAGGTGCTGGAACTTGCCGACCTGTAACCTTCGATTTCGGACTACGCAAAGCCGAATAATCATAGAGGGGCCAGACTTTTGGTCTGCGCCCCTCTTCTATTTTCCGAATCTTTCGATGCGAGAGAATGCCGTCAGGCAAGCACCGATACACGATTACAAATAAATTTTCCAAATATACGTTTCCCCATGACAGATCTAGAAATTGCCCACAGCACGCCGCTCAAGAATATTGACGAAGTGGCTGCCTCCATGCAGATTCCTGCCGATGAGATTGAACACTACGGCAAGCACATTGCCAAACTTCCCCTCCACCTCATCTCCGAGCCCAAAGGCAAACTCATCCTCGTGACTGCCATCACCGCTACGAAGGCGGGCATCGGCAAGACGACCGTTTCCATCGGCCTAGCCCTGGGCCTCAATAAAATAGGAAAGAAGGCTGTCGTTGCCCTCCGCGAGCCCTCGCTCGGTCCTTGCTTTGGCATGAAGGGAGGTGCCGCCGGCGGTGGCTATGCCCAGGTATTGCCGATGGAGAAAATCAATCTCCACTTCACGGGCGACTTCCACGCCATCACTTCTGCCCACAACATGATTGCGGCCCTGCTCGACAACTACCTCTACCAGCACGCCAAGGACGGTTTCGGCCTGAAGGAAATCCTCTGGCGCCGCGTCCTCGACGTCAACGACCGCTCGTTGCGCTCCATCGTCACGGGTCTGGGCCCTGCCACCAACGGCCTGACCACACAGGCGGGCTTTGACATTACGCCTGCCAGCGAACTGATGGCCATCCTCTGCCTGGCCGCCGACGAGGCCGACCTGCGCCGTCGCATTGAAAACATCCTGCTGGGCTATACCTACGAGGG
>CAMBWV010000111.1 GCA_945871755.1 uncultured Bacteroidales bacterium | reverse complement strand
AAGCAACTGCCGCCCACAAATATCATGTCGTCTCTGCCAGCCGCTGCCAGGGCTGCCGCCTTGGCAGCACCGACTGTGGGGTAGGTTTCGCCGTGCAGGCTATGCTGTGCAGCCATCTCCGACAGGCGTTCGGCAGGCATGGCACGCTTGACGCTGGCCTGCGTGAAATAGTAGCGCGCCTTTTGTGGGAGTTTCTGCAACACGGCGTCAATATCCTTGTCCTCGGCCATGCCGAAGAGGATGTGTAGGGTGGGGTGGTGGGCCGCAGCGCGCTGAAGTTGTTCGCCGAGATAGGCCCAGCCGCCAGCATTGTGGCCCGCATCGCAGATTATCGTGGGATGCGCGCCCACTTGTTCCCAGCGGCCGCGCAGATGTGTCAGTTCGCTGACGCGCAGAAAGGCTTCGGGAATTGCCGCGCGCAGATGCTCGGCGCGTTCGGGCAACAAGCGGATGAGTTCGTCCATTGCGTGGAGCAGCGTGTTTGTGTTGTGAATCTGGCAATCGCCTGTCAATGTGGCAGAGAACGTGCCAAAGTGGCGCGTGGCGTATTGTCGCAGTCCATTCTCCAGAATTTCGCTCGCGTTAATCTCGGGCGCATCCTGCGCAAACGTTATTGGCGCGCCCACCTCCTGTGCCCGTGCCGTAAAGACGGGGCGCGTTTCGGGCAGGGCCTCGCCAATGATGACGGGAACGCCCGCCTTGATAATGCCCGCCTTCTCGCTGGCCACGGCTGCCAAGGTGTCGCCAAGGAACTGCGTATGGTCAAGGCTGATATTCGTAATCACGCTGAGCAGAGGTGTGATGATGTTCGTGCAATCCAGCCTTCCGCCCAGGCCAACTTCAACGACGGCAATGTCCACCTGCTCCTGCGCAAAATAATGGAAGGCCAGCGCAGTAGTTAGTTCAAAGAAAGAGGGATGAAGCGGCTCAAAGAAGGCACGCTCCTGCTCCACGAAATCCACGACAAATTCTTTGGGCATCATCTCGCCGTTCACGCGGATGCGCTCTCTGAAGTCAGTCAAATGGGGCGAAGTATAAAGGCCGACCTTGTAGCCAGCCAGCATGAGCCAAGCCGCCAGCGTATGTGCGCACGAACCTTTGCCGTTGGTGCCAGCCACATGGATAGTGGCGAAGCGGCGATGCGGATGGCCGAAGTGCGCATCCAGCGTTTCGGTCACCTGAAGCCCGGGTTTATAGGCCGCCGCCCCCGTTTGCTGAAACAGGGGCGCACTATTATATAAGTATTGTACGGTTTCTGAATAGGTCATAACGTAAGGGGGTATAGGCAAACGAAAAAGGCATTTGGTCCTGCGGCTGTGCAGTGGAGCGTTGTTGCGCTGCGTTCGCACAGATACAAGACCAAATGCCTTAGTTATGTTTATGCAATAAGCATATAAATTACGCTACTTTGACAATCAAGCTGCAGGCGGTATTGAAACAAACCTTCTCCTTAGAAATAGTTCTTGAAACTACGGAAGATTTTCTCCTTGATGCTGGTCGTAGGTCGGAGATTGTCGCTCTCCTTCATCCGCTCAAAGGCAGCCTTTTCGTCCTTCGAGAGCGTTTCGGGAATATAAACGCTGATGTTTACCACAATGTCGCCCCTGCCATAACCATAGCCTTGCACGGCAGGCAATCCCTTGCCGCGAAGACGAAGGGCTGTGCCAGGCTGTGTGCCAGGTTCAATCTTCACGCGAACGTGACCGTCAATGGTCGGCACTTCCACCTTGTCGCCGAGCGTGGCTTGCGAAACGGTGAGGAGGAGATTGTAGATGAGGTCGTTCTGGTCGCGGATGAAATCGGGGCTTTCCGCTTCCTCGATGAGCACCTGAATATCTCCGGGGATGCCTTGGAGTTTGGCAGCGTGGCCCTTGCCAGGAGCATTGACCACCATGCCTTCGGCCACGCCAGCAGGTATGTTGATTTCAACGATTTCCTCGCCCTGAACGATACCCTCGCCGTGGCACTTCGAGCACTTGTGCTGAATCACCTTGCCCGTTCCGTTACAGTTGGGACAGGGGGCTTGGCTTTGCATCATGCCGAAGATGCTGCGCTGCGTACGCACTACGCTACCTGTGCCGTGGCAGTGGGGACAGGTCTCAGGATGGTGGCCAGATTCGCAGCCCGTGCCGTGGCAGTCGGGACAGGTGATGTTCTTGCGCACCTTGAACTTCTTGGTGACGCCCGTGGCGATTTCCTGAAGCGTGAGTTTCACCTTCAGGCGCAGGTCGCCACCCTTAAACGTGGCAGGACCGCGACGGCCACCGCCGCCACCAAATCCGCCGAAGCCCATGTCGCCGAAGATATTGCCGAACTGAGCGAAGATGTCGCCAAGGTCCATGCCCTCGAATCCGCCGCCGCCAAATCCGCCTGCGCCATCCACGCCTGCTGCGCCGAATTGGTCGTAGCGTGCGCGCTTCTCGGGGTCGCTGAGCACCTGATAGGCTTCAGCGGCTTGCTTGAACTTCTTCTCAGCTTCCTTGTCGCCAGGGTTGCGGTCGGGGTGGTACTTGATGGCCACCTTCTTATAGGCTTTCTTGATTTCGTCTGCCGAGGCCGACTTGTCCACGCCTAATATCTTATAGTAATCTCTTTCTTCAGACATATATTATATAGGTAGGGTTCTATAGTTTCTGTACGTCCAGTTATTGGCCTACGACAACCTTGGCATGGCGAATCACCTTCTCGTTGAGCAGGTAGCCAGGCTGTACGCAGTCGATGATTTGGTTCTTCTGGCTTTCGTCGCCAGGCACGAGGGCTACGGCTTCGTGGAAATCCGTATCAAAGGCTTGACCTTGGGTTTCCATACGCTTCAGTCCCTGTGCGCCAAGCGTTGTGACGAGTTTCTGGATAATCAGTTCAACGCCTTCCTTCAGTGTGGCGACATCGTCCGTCTTGTCCATATTCTCAAGGGCGCGGTCGAGGTCGTCCATAACGGGCAGCAGGGCCGTGATGGTCTTTTCGCCGCCGTTAAGGATGAGTTCGGCCTTCTCTTTGAGTGTGCGCTTGCGGTAGTTGTCAAACTCGGCCATCTGGCGCAGCACCTTGTCGTTGAGCGCAGCGATTTCGGCCTGAGCGGCTTCCAGCTGTTCTTCAATCGTAGGTTCGTGAGTCTCCTCAGCAGCAGTTTCTGTGTTTTCGGTGTTCTCAGTCTGCACCTCTTCCTGCTGTAGGTTTTCGTTAGTAGTTTCGGTGTTAGGGGTATTCAATTCTTTTTCTTCCATTTCTTTATTATTATTGTTTTTGCTGGAACGGGGAGCAAATAGCGTGCCAAGAAAGCGCATATTTTATTCTCCGTACATCTTGGCGCGCAGTTCCTTGATGCGGTCATCGTGGATGTAATCCTCGTAGCACATCAGTTTGTCGATGGAACCGTTAGGCGTGATTTCGATAATGCGGTTGGCCACGGTGTTGATAAACTCGTGGTCGTGCGAAGCGAAGAGGATGTTGCCGCGGAAGAGCTTCAGGTTGTTGTTGAACGCCTGAATGCTTTCCATGTCGAGGTGGTTGGTCGGCGTGTCAAGGATGAGGCAGTTGGCATTGCGCAACTGCATACGGGCAATCATGCAGCGCATCTTCTCGCCACCCGAGAGGACGTTGACCTTCTTGAGAATGTCTTCTTCCTTGAAGAGCATACGTCCGAGGAAGGCTTTGAAGTAAACGTCATTGCCTTCGCCGTATTGGCTGAGCCAGTCCAGCATATTGAAGTCGGTATTGAAGAAACTGGTATTGTCCAGCGGCAGATAGGCCGTCGTGATGGTGACGCCCCATTTGTAGTTGCCCGAAGCGGGATGGGCGTTGCCATTGATAATCTCAAAGAGGGCCGTCATGGCGCGTGGGTCGTGGCTGAGGAAAACAATCTTTTCGCCTTGCTCAACGTTGAAGGTCAGTTTGTCGAAGAGCACGGTGCCATCGTCGGCCACGGCCTTCAGGTCGTTCACCTCCAGAATCTGGTTGCCCGGCTCACGATCCATCTGGAAGATAATGCCAGGGTACTTACGCGTAGAAGGCTTAATCTCTTCCACGTTGAGTTTCTCGAGCATCTTCTTGCGGCTAGTCGTCTGGCGGCTCTTGGCCACGTTGGCAGAGAAGCGGCGGATAAACTCTTCCAACTCCTTCTTCTTCTCCTCGGCCTTCTGCTTCTGGTTCTGGGCCTGACGCAGGGCCAACTGCGAACTCTCGTACCAGAAGGAGTAGTTACCCGAGAAGAGGGTCACCTTGCCGAAATCAATATCTACGGTGTGCGTGCAGACTTGGTCGAGGAAGTGGCGGTCGTGGCTCACTACCAGCACCGTATGCTCGAAGTTGCCGAGGTACTCCTCCAGCCATTCCACGGTTTCGAGGTCAAGGTCGTTGGTAGGCTCGTCAAGCAGGAGGTTGTCGGGCTCGCCAAAGAGGGCCTGCGCCAGCATGACGCGCACCTTCTGCTTACCGCTGAGTTCACCCATCAGTTTGCCGTGCAGTTCGTCCTTGATGCCCAGGCCGCTCAGGAGCGTGGCGGCATCGTTCTCGGCAGTGTAGCCGCCTATGTTCGCAAACTTATCCTCCAGTTCGGCCACAAGGATACCATCCTCATCGGTGAAATCCTCCTTAGAATAGAGTTCGTTGCGCTTCTGCATGATGTCCCACATCACGGAGTGCCCCATCAGTACGGTATCCAGCACCGTGCAATCATCATATTTGAAGTGGTCCTGACTCAGTACGGACATACGTTCGCCCGGGCCCATCTCAATCGTACCCTTCGTGGGGTCAAGTTCACCGGATATGGCGCGGAGCAGGGTAGATTTGCCAGCACCATTCGCGCCGATGATACCATAAATATTACCGTTCGTAAACTTCATGTTGACGTCCTGATACAGGACGCGCTTACCGAATTGGATGGCCAGGTTGGACAGTGTAATCATTGTTCTAGTATATCTATTGAATTTATATTCCGTTCACGCGTTGTTCACGAATCATTTCATTAACTGGGCTGCTAGCCCACAGATTCGAGATGCAAAAATAAGAAAAATCTCGGTAACCGCTAATAATGAGGCCGAAACTATTAAGAAAGCCCCTGCACAAGGGGCTCA
>CAMBWV010000110.1 GCA_945871755.1 uncultured Bacteroidales bacterium | reverse complement strand
CGAAAGCCTTTGGCTTTCTAGTTTCAGGCGGGAACTGCGTTCCCTAGTTTCAACGAAAGCCTGCGGCTTTCTAGTTTCAACGCAGCCTGCGGCTGCTGGCTCGATAGTCTTTGCTGACTACTTTATTGCTGCTTCCTTATTCTACCAGCAGTGCCAGCGCCTTGTCTTCGGCGGCCTCCATCTGTTCGCGCTCGCCGGGTCCTTTGTCGTTGATGCCGCAGAGGTGGAGGATGCCGTGGATAATGACGCGGTGGAGTTCCTCCTCGTAAGGCTTGCCAAATTGCTCGGCGTTGGTGCGCACGGTGTCTAGGCTGATGAAGAGGTCGCCGCTGATGGTGTCGCCTTCGGTATAGTCGAAGGTGATGATGTCCGTGTAGTAGTCGTGCTGTAGGTATTCGCGGTTGACGCGGAGGATTTCCTCGTCGTCCACAAAGATATAGGCTATCTCGCCAACCTTCTTCCCATAACTAGCAGCCACGGCCTTGACCCATGCGGAAGTGTCGCGGCGCCGTATGGCGGGCATCTTTACATTGATGGTATTGTAAGAAATCATTGGGCTTTAGGTAGATTCTATAAATTAGTTTTAATGGAAGGTAGTGTTTCTATCTTGCTTGGATGCCTTTTCGCCTCTCGCACCGTATCTTTTTGTTTTTCATTCGGTCACGTAGCCCGCTACGCTCCCTCACAAAAAACAAAAACCTACGGCACGATAGCCGAAAATTCATCACAAGCTAATTTATAGAACCTACCTAAAACAAAGTAGGTTGTTTGGGGTCGTAGGCGCGCCCCGTGTAGGGACTGAGACCTAGGTGGGTGTATGCCTGCTCGGTCACTTCGCGACCGCGGGGCGTGCGGCGGATGAAGCCTTCCTTGATGAGGAAGGGTTCATAGACCTCTTCGAGGGTGCCTGCGTCCTCTCCGATGGCCGTTGCGATGGTCGTCACACCCACTGGGCCGCCTTTGAATTTGTCGATAATCGTGTGCAGTATCTTATTGTCTATCTCGTCCAGTCCGTGCGCGTCGATATTGAGGGCGCTGAGGGCAAACTGCGCGATGGATAGGTCGATACTGCCGTTGCCCTTCACCTGGGCGAAGTCGCGCACGCGGCGCAAGAGGGCGTTGGCAATACGCGGAGTGCCGCGCGAA
The DNA here is from genome assembly GCA_945871755.1 of uncultured Bacteroidales bacterium. Classification (GTDB taxonomy): domain Bacteria; phylum Bacteroidota; class Bacteroidia; order Bacteroidales; family Bacteroidaceae; genus Alloprevotella. The sequence continues at coordinate 3,933 of CAMBWV010000110.1, read as the reverse complement.
CGACCTGCAATCTCGGCCGCCGCCTTGCCGTCAATGGGTACGCCTAAGATACTAGCGGAGCGTTCGATGATGCGCTGAAGGGTCGCGGCATCGTAGTATTCTAGGTGGAGATTGATACCGAATCGGGCACGCAACGGCGCGGTGAGCAGACCACTGCGGGTCGTGGCTCCCACGAGGGTGAAGGGATTGAGGTCTATCTGGATGGAACGGGCAGCAGGACCGCGGTCAATCATGATGTCGATGCGATAGTCCTCCATTGCGGAGTAGAGATATTCCTCCACGACAGGCGAAAGACGGTGTATTTCGTCGATAAACAGGACATCGTTGGGCTCTAGGCTCGTCAGGAGGCCCGCCAAATCACCTGGTTTATCCAGCACAGGCCCCGAGGTTATCTTGAAACCCACGCCAAGTTCGTTGGCAATAATATTGGAGAGGGTGGTCTTACCCAGTCCCGGCGGTCCGTGGAGGAGGGTATGGTCGAGGGGTTCACCGCGATACTTGGCGGCTTCCACGAAGATACGCAAATTTTCGACCACCTTCTGTTGTCCGCTGAAATCTTCGAACTGAAGGGGTCGCAATGCGTTTTCGAAATCGCGTTCCGTGGCGGACGCGGGGCGCTGCTCGGAGCGTATATCAAAAGTATCTTCTGCCATAATTGGGGACAAAGTTAGTGAAAGGCGAGCGCATAGCAAAACGGGAAACGGAGTTTTTCGGGGGGACGCGGAAACTCTAGGTGTTCTAGATTTTCTAGATTTTCTAGAATCTCTAGATTTTCTAGAACTGCTAGAATCTCTAGAACTGCTAGAATCTCTAGATTTTCCAGCATCAACGCCCAGGCGCAAGCACCGCGCGATAGTCGGCGTCCGAGCAAAGAATCTCCAGGGCGCGGGCCACGGTGGGATTCGTGCGCAGGTCGTACTCCTTCGCGCCGCGCTGGTAATAATAATCCGTGAGGATGGCGGGCTCGATGACCGCGCGGATTTGCTTCTCCCACAGGCGGTAATCGTAGTCCTCGTTGCGAGTGAAGATAGATTCGAGCGCTTCAAACTGCTCCTTGGCCTGCTCGGCATATCCTTCGCGCTCGGCAATGGTGCGCAACAGCTTGAGCGTATGGCTACTCTGGCGGTCGTACGTAAAGTGCTCAGCCTTCAGAAATGCGATGAAATCGGCATATTCTGCATCCGTGAGGCGGAACTGCTCGGGCGCGGCAATGGAAGGATGCGTCGTGCGATAGCGCGCCACGTAGTCGCCTACGAGGTCGGAGAGCATGAGGTAGGTAATGAGATTGGGCAGGCTGTCCTCCTTGACCACAATGTCGGGCGCAATGCCACCGCAGTCGCGCACCTCGCGCCCAGCCTTCGTATGGAAGACTTTGGAGAGGCTGTCGGGCAGGTGGCGCGGCGTGCCGTTCTCAAACTCATAGGCTTGCACGCAACGGCCACTGGGGATGTAGTATTTGCTGGTGGTCACCTTGAGCACGCCACCGCCCACGCCGCCCAGTTCGCGCGGCTCCTGCACAAGGCCCTTGCCATAGGTGCGCTGGCCAACGATAACGGCGCGGTCGTAGTCTTGAAGGGCGCCCGCGGTGATTTCGGCGGCCGAGGCGGTGGAGAAGTCGGTGAGTATGACGAGGGGCATCTGCTGGTCGAGGGGAAGAGCGGCAGTGCGGAAGGTCTGGTTCTTATAGGCCAGTTTGCCGCGCGTGCTGACCACCTCCGACTTGAGGGGCACGAAGAGGCCCACCAGTTGCACGGCCTCGCTGAGCAAACCGCCCCCATTGCCGCGCAGGTCGAGGAGCAGGCGGCGCATACCCTGTTTCTTGAGGTTGAGGATGGCCTGACGCACTTCCTGTGCCGTGTTTTCGCGGAAGGCACTGAGCGAGAGAATACCCACAGAGTCGTTGAGCATGCGGCAGAAATCCACCGTGGGAAGTTGGATGATGCGCCGCGTGATGGTGAAGTCGAGAGGTTTCGCCTCGCCATAGCGCTCCACACGGATGCGCAGTTGTGTGCCAGGCTCGCCGCGCATGGCGGTGGACACTGAATCGCTGTAGGCGCGTATGTTGCGCTTACCGCACTTGGGCATTTCGATGCCATCAATGGCCAGAATCACGTCGCCGCAACGCAGCCCCACCTCTGCGGCGGGCATATTGGCGTAGGGTTCGCTGATGATGCAACGGTCGTGGCCCTTGTGATAGGAAATGAGCGAGCCCACACCAGCATATTTACCCGTAGTCATTTGTCGCAGGTCGTCCTGCTCTTCCTCAGGATAGTAGGTGGTGTAGGGGTCAAGCTGTTCGAGCATATAGTAGATGGCATCCTCAATGACGTCCTTGGCTGCAAGGGTATCCACATAGTTGAGGTCCAACTCCTTGTACAGCCTGTTAAAGATGTCAAGATGCTTGGCCGTTTCGTGATTGGAGTGGCGGGTCTGCGCCAGGGCCGAAAAGGATAGCACGATGGCCAGCAGGGTGAGAGAGATTCTTTGCATATAATAATAGGTAGGGTCTATGAAGGTTCGTAGGAGCTGCGGCAAACATGCCTCTCCTAGACTATCGAGCCAGCAGCCGAAGAGGCTGCGTTGAAACAGGAAGCCCAAAGGGATTCCCTGAAACTAGGAAGCCGCAGGCTTCCGTTGAAACTAAGGTCGCAAAGCGACCGCTGAAACCAGGGAGCAAAGCGACCGAAGAGCCATTAGGCGCGCGAACGAATGGAGGCCCAAGTAGCCGCGGGCAGTTTCGTACCAACGACTTGGATGATTTCGCCTGCCAGCACACCGCCTGCGCGCAGACAGTCCACGAGCGGACAGCCCAAGGCATGACGATAGAGGAAACCAGCAGCGAAGAAGTCGCCAGCGGCCGTGGTGTCCACCACATGGGCAACGGGCTCGGCAGGAGCCTGAGCGAAATCCTCGCCCGAGCGGGCCATCGCACCTTCCTTGCCCACCTTCACAACGGCAATGCGACAGAGGCGCGCCAACTCATCGAGGGCTTCGCGCGGCTCCTTACCCGTGAAGGCGCGCGCTTCTTCCTCGTTGGCAAAGACGATGTCGGTGTGCTCGAGAAGGTAGGCGAAAAATTCGCGCTCGGCCTCCACGATATTATAACTGGCCAAGTCCAGACAGATGGTCAGTCCTGCGCGCTCGGCCAATTCAATGGCGCGCGTGATAAGGTCGTGGTTGAAGACCAGATAACCCTCAATGTACAGATAGCCGTAGCCCTCCATCATCTCGGGGCGCAGGTCGTCGGCCGTCATGGCCGCTGCCGCGCCAAGATAGGTGGCAAAGGTGCGCTCGCCATCAGGTGTGATGAAGGTGGAGGCCACACCCGTGCTCAGTTCTGAGGGCAGGAGTTGGGCATGAATGCCGTTGGTCGTGCAACTGTCGGCGAAGAAGCGGCCGTTGTCGTCGTCGGACACCTTGCCAATCAAACCCGGAGCAGCACCCATCTGGGCGAGGGCCAGCATGGTATTGCAAGCCGAACCGCCCGTGGCGCGCTTCACATCCATCGTGGAGAGGCGCTGGCACAGACGCTGGTAAAAATCGGCGTCAATCAGTTGCATGGAGCCTTTGGGAAGGCTTAACTCGTTCAGTATCTCATCGTTGGGTACCTGCACGAGGGCGTCAACGAGGGCGTTACCAATACCTAGAATTCTGTTTTCTGTCATAAATTTCAAAATTTTCTTGCAAAGATATTGCTTATTTCAAAAATAACCACTACTTTTGCACAGCAATTCCAAAGGTGAGATGCTTTTTTGCTTGCCTAGGCAACGCAAGATACCTGCTTCAGTAGCTCAGTTGGTTAGAGCACCTGACTGTTAATCAGGGGGTCGTTGGTTCAAGCCCATCCTGAAGCGCAAGCCGAAGCCCGCAGAATTGCCACCTGCTTCAGTAGCTCAGTTGGTTAGAGCACCTGACTGTTAATCAGGGGGTCGT
>CAMBWV010000109.1 GCA_945871755.1 uncultured Bacteroidales bacterium | reverse complement strand
GCGTGATGAGTTGGTTGTAGAGCGCGAAGCCGCTGGTGGAGATGCCCACCAGCATTCCCAGCAGGGCGAGGCCCCAGAGGGTGACGTGGGGGAGGGTGCCGCCCATCAGGAGGCCTGGGACAATCAGCAGCAGACCACCGATGCCGAGGCTGTAGCCCGTGCCCACAATGATATCAACGCGGCGCGCCATGCTGCGCGTCAGGAGCGAGGCCACGGCACTGCAAATGGCGTTGACGATAATCATGCCATCGCCCAGCCAACTCCATTCGGCCGAGACGGCATCGCCATTCAAATTGAGAATCAGTATGCCCGCCATTCCCAACACTACGCCCACCATCTTGCGCAACGTCATGCGGTCGCTCTTGAAGAAGACGCAGGCCAGCACCACGACCAGAAATATGCTAAGCGAATTGAGAATGGCCGCGCGCGACCCTTCGCTGTGCGAGAGTCCGATGTAGAAGCAGGCGTAGTGGAGGGTGGTATTGATGAGGGCAAACAGGAGGATGAAGCCCCAGTCCCATCTGCGCGCGGGGCGAAATGATCGGCGCATCCCGCGCGCCATGGCCAGGATGATGAGGCCCGAGATGGCAAAGCGGATGCCCGCGAAGAGCATCTTGCTGCCCGTCATATCGGGCGTGATGCCCCATTCCTCAAATCCAATCTTGATAATCGGGTAGGCCCAGCCCCACAGGACGGCTGCCGTGAGGGCAAAGAGGCAAACCCACGCTGGACGCTGAAAGAGGGGTAGGGGAGTCTTTGTTTTTGTTGGCATGTTTTGTGGTTGACAGGTGGATGCTAGTGTCTGGTTGACTTGCCTGCAAAGTTACGGGAAATCTCGGAAACCTGCAAAGTAACTAACTTTTATCCTGGTCCCACAGGGGCACGAGAGGGGCACAAGGGAGGTACAAATAAAGGAGGCACCGAGTGATGCCTCCTTTATATATATAAATAGGTATAGGGTCTTAGCAGAGCTTGCGAGAACCGTCGCCGATAACCACGTCGATAACGATGGGCTCCTTGCCATACTTGGCCTGGAACTTCTCCTTCACTTCGCGCTTGAAAGCATCTACGAGTTCGTCTGCCACGAGGTTGATGGTGCAGCCGCCGAAGCCACCGCCCATGATGCGGGAACCCGTGACACCCATTTCCTTGGCAACGTCGTTGAGGAAGTCGAGCTCTTCGCAGCTTACTTCATACTCCTTGCTCAGGCCGTAGTGGGTTTCGTACATCATCTTGCCTACCATTTCGTAGTCGTCGTGTTCGAGTGCATCGCAGACTGCCAGCACGCGCTCTACTTCGCCAATGACGTAGCGGGCACGCTTGTACTCGTTGCCGGTAATGCTACCCTGTACTTCATCAAGCATTTCCATGGTAGCGTCGCGCAGGCTCTCTACTTCGGGATGCTTCTGCTTGATGACTTCAGCTACGTGCTCGCACTGCAGACGGCGTTCGTTGTAGGGCGAACCAGCGAGTTCGTGCTTCACACAGCTGTTGACGAGGATGAGCTGGTAGCCTTTGGGATTCCAGGGGAAATATGCGTACTCACCGCTGCGGCAGTCGAGACGCATGAGGCTGCCCTTGCGACCGAATACGGAGGCGAACTGGTCCATGATACCGCAGTTGCAACCTACGTACTTGTGCTCGGTGCGCTGGCCTACGCGAGCCAGTTCCATCTTCTCAATCTTGTTCTCGCCCCACAGGTCGTTGAGGGCGAAGGCGTAAGTGCTTTCGAGGGCAGCAGAGGAGGACATGCCAGCACCGAGAGGTACGTCGCCTGCAAAGGCTGTGTTGAAGCCTTCCACGGGAACACCGAGGGCCATCATCTCGCGGCAAACGCCGAAGATGTAGCGTGCCCAAGTGGCTTTGGGACCTGCCTCATCGTCGAGCGAGAACTCCACGTAGTCCTTCAGGTCGATGGAGTAGGCGCGCACGTTGCGGGTGCCGTTGGGCTTGATTTCGGCAATCATTCCCTGCTCTACAGCGCCAGGGAATACGAAGCCGTTGTTATAGTCGGTGTGCTCGCCGATAAGGTTGATACGACCGGGGCTGGCATAAACGCTGCCGGTTTCGCCATCGAAATGCTTGATAAAACGTGAACGCACGTCTTCTATTGTCAGTTTCATAATAGTAGAGGTATTAAAGGGTTTGATAAATTCAGAAAAAAGAGTTGGGGCGCATTCCTTTGGATCGGGGAGTGCGCCCCCTGGTTTGTGTCAATTATTCAGCACGCTTGCTGACGCGGCTACCGATGAGGGCGTAGAAGAGCAGGTAGGCAGCGCAGAACATTACTACCCAGAAGCTGGAGAGGTAGCCGAAGAGGTCGGCCATCCAGCCCTGGATACCCATCATGACGGCGCAACCAAATACCATCGTCATGAAGATACCCGATGCAATAGCGGTGTACTTGCCAAGGCCTTCAACAGCCATGTTGAAGATAGCACCCCACATCACGGAAGTGCAGAGACCTACGAGCAGCATGGCGAAGATGCCCACGGGCACATCCTGCGTGATGAAGGTCATTGTGGCCCAGTTAACGCCGGGGAAGGGAACGAGCACGTCGGTCGGAGCGAAGATACCGAAACCTACCAGCAGCAAGGTGGCAATGCTAACCGTCGTAATCATGGCGCGAGCGCTCACCTTCGAACCGATGGAAGCACCTACGAAGCGGCCAACCATCATGCTGGCCCAATAAACGGCTACAAGCAGACCTGCGGTGGCTGCGGGAATACCCGTGTCGATGAGGTAGAGGTTGACGAAGTTGGGCACACCCACTTCGATACCCATGTAGAGGAAAATGGCCAGGGCACCGAGGGCAAAGTGGCGATAACCAAGGGCCTTGGGAATCATGTCAAGTTGTACGGGAGCCTGCTTGGGCTCTTCGATCTTGGTGAAGCAGATAACCACGAAGGCAATCACGAAGATGGTGAGGGCGATCATGAGAGCGGGAGTGGCATCGGCCATCTTGGCCTTGGCAGCGTCGCCAATGAGTGCACCCATCAGGATGTAGCAAGCTACGGCAGCGGCAGAGTTGAACACACCGCCCACCTGAATCAGCTGGTTACCACCGTTGCCACCGCCACCGAGGAGGTTGAGCATCGGGTTTACCACGCAGTTCAAGATACACATGCAAAGACCTGCGAGGAAAGCACCAGTCAGATAAACGGCAAAGATAGTGCCCACGCCGTCTGTCTGGGGATCGAACAGACCGCTGGCCCACTGAATCAGAATACCTGCGATACCTACAACGAGACCAATGAGGGCGGTCTTCTTGTAGCCGAACTTGGCAATCAGCATACCTGCGGGAATACCCATAACGAGGTAGGCCACGAAGTTTCCGTAGTTACCAATCTGTGCCAGCACGTTGGAAATCTCGCCTTGGTTCTTGATGATGGTTGCCATAGGCGAGCAGAGGTTCGTCACGAAGGCAATCATGGCGAAGAGCGCAATCATCACGATGATGGCTCCCCATTGTTTTTGTTGATTACTCATTTTGTTTTGATTTTGTTTTAAGTTTTTGATATTAGTAATGTTAGTTGTTCTTGCTTGTTGGATTGCTGAAACCTCTCACGTGTGCTTGCGAAGACTTCCTTAACCCTATATTTTACTACAAAGCAGGCGAGTAAACGAGGAGTGTAAAGGCTCGTTTACTCGTCTGCAAGCATTGGCGTTAGGCTTCAACGCCAAATTTGTAGATGGTCTTTTGCGTATAAACTTGGCCCGGCTTGAGGATGACGCTGGGGAAGTGTGCACGATTGGGGCTGTCGGGGAAGTGCTGTGCTTCGAAGCAGAGGGCAGAGCGGCGACCGAAGGTGGCGCCATGCTGGCCCTTGTAGCCGTCGGCCCAGTTGTCGCTGTAGAACTGCACGCCCGGTTCCGTGGTATAAACCTCCATGGAGCGGCCGCTGTTGGGCTCTACGATTTTGGCAGCAAAGGAGAGTTCGCCCGGCTCCTGCTTGTTGAGCACGAAGCAGTGGTCATAGCCAGCACCGTGCTTGATTTGCTCGTCGTCGGCATCGATGCGTTCGCCCACGGTGTGGGGAGTGGTGAAGTCGAAGGGCGTGCCCTTCACGCTGCGGATTTCGCCCGTTGGGATGCTGTTCTCGTCGATGGGCACGTAGAAGTCAGCGTTGATAGTGCACTCCACGTTCATGGCAGAGGGCGTAGGATTGTCAATACCAGCCAGGCTGAAGAAACCATGGCTCGTCATGTTGACAATCGTCTTCTTGTTTGTCGTACCCTTATAGTCAATAATGATTTCGTTGTCCTCGGTGAGGGTGTACATCACGGTCATGGAGAGTTCACCAGGGAAACCTTCCTCGTAGTAGGCGGAGATATAGCGGAGCACGAGGCAGTGGCCGTTGACTTGCTCAGCGTCCCAAACGCGGGCGTGGAAGCCAGTAGGACCGCCGTGCAAGTGGTTGGGGCCGTTGTTGATGGCCAGGTTGTACTGCTTGCCGTTGAGCGTAAACTTGCCGTGGCAAATGCGGTTGCCATAGCGACCTACGAGGGTGGAGAGGAAGGGCTCGGGCGAGTTCACGCAGTCGTCAATGTTGTCGTGTCCCTGAATCACGTTGGCATAGTTGCCGTCGCGGTCGGGCACCATGATAGCTACGAGTGCGCCGCCATAGTTCGTGATGGCCACTTCCATGCCGTTTTCGTTGGTCAGGAAGAAGAGGTCGGTGGCTTTACCATTGATTTCTTTCTGGAAATCTTCACGCTTCAATCCACTGAGCGAGGGCTTATTGTTTTCCATAATAGTACTGATTATTAGAGGGTGTTACATCAAATTGGTGTTCCAAAATAGGGTCGGCCTTCTGTGCTGGCGAACCAGCTGCTGCCCATTTTGAAACATCTGCTTTGCAAATTTGTAGAAAAGATTTGGAAGGACCAAGGATTCCAAGGGAAAAAATCCAAATTTATTCATCAGTCAGGCGCCGCGCCGCGCTTATACGGGCAACGAACGCACTCTGCTGCCTTTTTTACACCGAGAAATGGTAACTACTCAGGTGGTTGTAAGGCAATGTACCGCACCTTGCTTGGTGTGAGTACGGAGTTTGTTCTCATTGAAAAAAGAAAGGGAGTAACGTGAAAGTACCGCACCTTGCTTGCAAGGTGTGAGTAAGGAGTTTGTA
>CAMBWV010000108.1 GCA_945871755.1 uncultured Bacteroidales bacterium | reverse complement strand
ATTCATTGATAGAATCATCCATGGGTATGGATGGAGGTCTCCCTTTCCAGACAACATCATAAACTAACTAACTTTCAAATAACGTGTCACAGATAACTTTTCCCGCAACCCGCTTCCAGCAGATGGACACGCCGTTTTATTACTACGACCTATCCGTTCTGCAACAGACGCTCAGCGCCATTCGCGAAGCCATCCGCGACCACGCTCATTACCAAGTGCATTATGCTGTCAAGGCAAATGCCAATCCGCGCCTGCTTGCTCTGATAGCCGAGGCTGGTTTTGGCGCAGACTGCGTGAGTGGTGGAGAAGTACAAGCCGCTCTCAATGCAGGATTCTCCTCCAAGAAAATCGTTTACGCAGGAGTTGGCAAGAGCGATAAGGAGATTCTCACCGCCCTGCGCGCTGGCATCTTCTGTTTCAACGTAGAGAGCGTGCCCGAACTTGAAATCATCAACCAGTTGGCAGCCGCTCAGGGCGTTGTGGCCAACGTTGCCTTGCGCATCAATCCCAATGTGGACGCACATACTCATGCGAAAATCACCACGGGTTTGGCTGAAAATAAGTTCGGCATTGCTATGGAAGATATGCTGCCCACCTTTCAGCGCGCCAACGCCTTGACAAACGTACGCTGCGTAGGCTTGCATTTCCATATCGGTTCGCAGATTGAGCAGATGGACAGTTTCGTTCACCTCTGCGAGCGCATCAACGAACTGCAAGATACCCTCGAAGCCGCAGGCCATAGCGTGGAGCATATCAACGTAGGCGGTGGCTTGGGTGTGGACTATATCCATCCGCTGGCCAATCCGATTCCCCAATTCCGTGCCTACTTCGACACCTTCCACGCTCATCTGCACCTGCGCCCCCAGCAGACCCTTCATTTCGAACTTGGGCGCAGTGTTGTGGCTCAGTGTGGCCACCTCATTTCGCGTGTGCTCTATGTTAAGGAGGGACATGTCAAGCGTTTTGCCATCTTGGACGCATGCATGACCGACCTCGTACGTCCCGCCATGTACGGTTCTCGTCATGCCATCTCCCTGTTGGACGGTCAGGGCAATTGCGTGGCCTCGTCCGATGCCGATCTCCGCTATGATGTCGTAGGTCCTATCTGCGAAAGCAGCGACGTCTTTGCAACCGACCTTCCTCTTCCTTCGCTCCAACGCGGCGACCTGCTGGCACTCCACTCGGCTGGTGCTTACGGAGAGGTGATGGCTTTTACATACAACTGTCGCCCCTTGCCGTCTGCCTTCTATTCCGATGAATTGAAGGCTGAGTCCTAGCGCAGACTCATTGGAGGCCCGTGATATTCCCCTAATGGATTCAACTAGGACCTACCGCAGGCCTTCTGCCGCGAAAATACGGGCGGATATTTTCCTCCTCAAAAAATAATTCGTACATTTGCGCCCAAAATAGAAAAAGAAACTTCCTAATATGATTAAAATTACCTTTCCCGACGGCTCCGTTCGCGAATACGAAAGCGGAGTAACGGGTTTACAGATTGCCGAGAGCATTTCCTCTCGTCTGGCACAGGATGTTTTGGCATGTGGAGTCAATGGTGAAACCGTTGAACTAAACCGTCCCATCACGGCCGATGCCTCCATTCAACTCTATAAGTGGGATGATCCCGAAGCGAAGCACGCCTTCTGGCATACCTCTGCCCACCTCATGGCTGAGGCTATGCAGGAATTGTGGCCGGGCACACAGTTCGGTATCGGTCCTGCTATTGAAAATGGTTTCTATTACGATGTGATGCCCCCCGAAGGCGTCAGCATCTCCGAGAGTGATTTCGTGCTCATCGAAAAGAAGATGCAGGAACTCGTCACTCGCAAAGAAGCCCTCGTTCGCAACGATATTTCAAAGGCTGACGCGCTTCAGTTCTTCGCTGAGCACGGACAGACTTACAAGAATGAGTTGATTGAGGAACTTGAAGATGGTCATATTACCACCTATACTCAAGGACAATATACGGACCTTTGCCGCGGCCCGCACCTCATGACGACGGCTCCTATCAAGGCTGTCAAGGTGATGGCTGTTAGTTCCGCCTACTGGCGTGGCGATGAGAAGCGTCCGCAGATGACTCGTGTATATGGTATCTCCTTCCCCAAGAAGAAGATGCTTGATGAGTATCTCCAGCTCCTGGAAGAAGCCAAGCGTCGCGACCATCGCAAGATTGGCAAGGAGATGGAACTCTTCATGTTCTCCGAACTCGTAGGTAAGGGTCTTCCTCTTTGGTTGCCGAAGGGCACGGCGCTGCGTCTGCGCCTCGAAGATTTCCTCAAGAAAATCCAGAAGCGCTTTGGCTACCAGCAGGTGATGACGCCCCATATCGGTAGCAAGAATCTCTATGTGACGTCTGGCCACTACGCCAAGTATGGAAAGGACAGTTTCCAGCCTATCCAAACGCCCGAAGAGGGTGAAGAGTATATGCTGAAGCCCATGAACTGCCCCCACCACTGTGCTATCTTTGCTTGGAAGCCTCGTTCGCACAAGGAACTCCCGCTCCGCCTTGCCGAGTTTGGTACGGTGTATCGCTATGAGCAGAGTGGTGAGCTCCATGGCTTGACGCGTGTGCGCGGTTTTACCCAGGACGATGCCCACATCTTCTGCCGCCCCGACCAGGTGAAGGACGAGTTCCTCCGCGTGATGGATATCATCATGATTATCTTCGACGCCTTGAAGTTCGATAAGTTTGAGGCCCAGATTTCGTTGCGCGACAAGGTGAATCGTTCGAAATATATCGGCTCAGAGGAGAATTGGGATAAGGCTGAGCAGGCCATCATCGAAGCTTGCCAGGAGAAGGGTCTGCCTGCTGTCATTGAATATGGCGAGGCTGCTTTCTATGGTCCTAAACTTGACTTCATGGTCAAGGATGCCCTCGGCCGTCGCTGGCAGTTGGGTACCATTCAGGTGGACTACAACCTGCCCGAGCGCTTCAACCTTGAATATACGGGTGCCGACAACCAGAAGCATCGTCCCGTCATGATTCACCGCGCCCCCTTCGGATCGATGGAGCGCTTCGTAGCGGTGCTCATTGAGCATACGGCTGGCCACTTCCCCCTGTGGCTCATGCCCGACCAAGTGGCCATCCTGCCTATCTCCGATAAGTTCAACGACTATGCCGAAGAAGTACGTCGTCAATTGGATGAGGCAGATGTTCGTGTCATCCTCGATGACCGCAGCGAAAAGATTGGCCGCAAGATTCGTGACAACGAAATGAAGCATATCCCGTATCTGCTCATTGTTGGCGAAAAAGAGGCCGCTGAAGGCACTGTAGCCGTCAGAAAACAAGGTGAAGGCGACCAAGGAAGCATGAAAATCGCTGATTTCGCAAAGAAAATCAACGATGAAGTTGCTGAGATGGTAAAAAAATACTAACTTTGCGCCCGCAAAGGGCTCAAACCCTGTAAGAAAGCTCGTAAATGGAAGGGCTGGATTTGTATAATAGACTTGCCGCCCCATAGAGGCGCCCAAGGTTCCGCCCATTTCGTTGCTTGCTTAGTTCGCCGCTGGCGAATGTAATTTTGCTTCAAAGAAAAATCATAAGACAACAGACAACCTGAATGAAGATTGGAAATAAGAACGACAAAATGAAGTTCCAGTACCGTGTGAACGGACAAATCCGAGCACGTGAGGTACGAATCGTAGGAGATGACGTGGAGTCCGTAGTGATGCCGACAAGCAAGGCCCTGCAAATGGCCGAGCAGAAAGGCTTGGACCTCGTAGAAATCTCACCCAATGCCCAGCCGCCTGTTTGTCGCATGATTGACTATTCCAAGTTCCTCTATCAGCAGAAGAAGAGGCAGAAGGAATTAAAGGCAAAGCAGGTGAAGGTGGAGGTAAAGGAAATTCGTTTCGGACCTCAGACCGACGAGCACGACTACAACTTCAAGCTCAAGCACGCCAAGGAATTCCTCAGCGACGGCGACAAGGTGAAGGCTTACGTATTCTTTCGCGGTCGTAGCATCCTCTTCAAAGAGCAAGGTGAGGTTCTCCTCCTGCGTTTTGCCAATGACCTCGAAGAGTATGGCAAGGTAGAACAAATGCCTGTGCTTGAAGGTAAGCGCATGATTATCTTCATCGCACCTAAGAAATCAAACGCCAAGCGCGAAGAATCGACCGCAACGGAAAGCGCAGAGCCTACCGTAGCAGTTTCCGAAAAGAAGAAAGCACCCAAGCAAAATTCTCCCAAGGAATACAAAGGTCCCTTCGTTGAGGGCGAAGATTTCTAGAGATTCAGAAAAGAGTGCGCGCCGAGTTTGGTATCTCACTCGGCCGCCTTATAATAATAACCCTTTTTAAAAACAAAAGAAAATGCCAAAAGTAAAGACTAATTCCGGTGCTAAAAAAAGATTCGCTCTTACCGGAACGGGTAAGATTAAGAGACAGCACGCTTTCCACAGTCACATCCTGACTAAGAAAACGAAGAAGCAGAAGAGAAACCTTGTACACGACGCCATCGTTGACCGTACAAACGTGAAGCAGGTGCGCGAACTTCTTTGCCTCCGCTAACAGCTTTCAGGACACAGTTCCAATTCTTAATCCAAAACAACCACAAAAGTCTAACAAGGGTGATTAGCTCAAAGACCACGAACTATCTGCCGTGGCGCTAACATCCAAAAATGAATCAAAGCTATGCCAAGATCAGTAAATCATGTTGCTTCTCGCGCTAAGAGAAAGAGAATCCTGAAACTCACTCGCGGTTACTACGGTGCCCGTAAGAACGTTTGGACCGTTGCCAAGAATACTTGGGAGAAGGGTCTTACTTATGCCTTCCGCGACCGCCGCACCAAGAAGCGCAACTTCCGCGCTCTCTGGATTCAGCGTATCAACGCAGCTGCCCGCCTCGAGGGTCTCTCTTACTCTCAGCTCATGGGCGCTCTTCACAAGGCTGGTATCGAAATCAACCGCAAGGTGCTTGCTGACCTCGCTGTCAACAACCCTGAGGCTTTCAAGGCCATCGTTGCCAAGGTGAAGTAATTTTCGCTCACTACCAAATATCAAATATGCACCATATCGTTATCGTGACGATATGGTGCTTTTTTGTTCGCCCAGCATGGGCATACTCTAACGGGTGCAAGTCCCTAAACCGCCCTGATAACGGGAAGGCTACAGCCAAAGACAAGGGTGTCCGTGGCGACGCG
>CAMBWV010000107.1 GCA_945871755.1 uncultured Bacteroidales bacterium | reverse complement strand
GCCCCAATAGAAATCTAAATAACAGGGCGCGCATAGTGCGCGGAGGTTGAAGCACGCCCTGAAAGGGCAGCCTGCTCTTAGCCCAGGGCAGAGCGAAGCGGCGCCCTGGGTGAAGTCGTTCGTTTCAGGTTGCGCCCTGCAAGGGCAAAAGCGTAATTTACTCTGTAAAAGCATACATCCTGTCACTACACCATGTTATATATGCTTTTGCCCTTGCAGGGCGTTAGCATTCTATGGCTTCCAATACCCAGGGCGCCGCTTCGCTCTGCCCTGAGCTAGGCGCGGGTTGCCCTTTCAGGGCGCGCACGTCCGCCTTTTCCCATTTCCGTTAGGTAAAAAAACAGGTTGTAATATAGAAGCAACCAGGGAACTAAAAAACGCAGGCGGAGGAGTAAGGGCGGTCCTTACTCCTCCGCCTCAGCTTTGGCTAGGTTCGCACGCGAGCCTGCCTTATTTCAATTTGAGCACCTGGCCAGGTTTGAGTTTATCGTCCTTGAGGCCGTTGGCTTTCTTGAGTGCGGCTACTGTAGTACCATTGCGCTTGGCAATGACCGTGAGGTTGTCACCCGACTTGACGGTAACGCTCTTGGGCTTCGGTGCTTCCTTCTTTTTCTTGGATTTCTTGTCGTCGTCGCGGCTAGACTTCTTGTCACGGCTGGATTGCTTGTCATCGCGAGCGGAAGATCTCTTATCGCGGCTCGAACTTCTCTCATCGCGGCTGGTCTTCTTGTCGTCGCGGCTAGAAGCTTTCTCGCGGGTGTCGCGGGCAGGCTTTTCCTCCTTGGTGGACTTGGTTTCCTTCACCTCCTTGACAGGCTTCACCTCCTTGACTTCCTTGACGGGTTTCACCTCTCTGGGCGTCTCCTGCACGACGGGTAGTTCGTCATCGCGCGTGCTCACCTTCTTGTCCTTGCCCTTGTTCTTGTCCTCGGGCGTTTCCTTCACCTTAACCGTACCGCGGCGGGTGATGAGTTCACTTCTGCGATAGTTGTAGATGGAGTCGAGATTTTCCACGAAGAGGAGCACGGCCTCTTGGGGCAAACGGAGGATGCGGGGCGCACTCTTACCGGGAATCACGTCGGTGCGATACTGCGGATTGAGCGCCTTGATAGCATCGCGGTCCACCTTGCAGTACGCCTCAATTTGGTCAATGTGCAGGTCCTGGTTGACCATGACGGTGTCGGTGACAACGGGCAACTTCGTGCGCATCGGACAGATGTTGTGCTCGCAGTAGTAGTTCATGATATAGTTGGCTGCGATAAAGGCGGGCACATAGCCGCGAGTTTCCTTCGGCAAATAAGGATAGATGGCCCAATAGTCCTTGATGCCACCTGCGCGACGGATGGCCTTGTTGACGTTGCCCGGACCACAGTTGTAGGCCGCAATCACCAGATTCCAGTCGCCATAGATTTTATAGAGGTCGCTCAGGAAGTGGGCGGCGGCGTAGGAGGATTTGATAGGGTCGCAACGCTCATCGACCACGCTATTGATTTCAAGGTTGTAGCGCTTGGCGGTGGAAATCATAAACTGCCAGAGTCCTGCTGCGCCTACGGGACTGACGGCCGTAGGGTCGAGCGCCGATTCAATGACGGGCAGATATTTCAGTTCCAAGGGCAGACCGTAATAGTCGAGTGCTTCCTCGAAGATGGGCACGTAGAAATTGCCTGCGCCGAGCATGTAGGAAACGCGGCGGCGCAGGTTGCCCGAATAGCGGTCGATGAAATGCTGCACCACCTCGTTGTGGCTCATCTCCATGACGGCGGGGATGCGCGCCAGGCGGTCGCGATAGACCTCTTCGTCGTAGGTGGGGTTCACATTGGGGTTTTTGCAGGTGGTATCGGGGTAGAGATACTGCTTGGCGCACCACTGCTGGAGCAATTCATCAATATCGGAGGACATACCCTCGGGCAGGCCGATGATTTCGTCCTCGTTGAAACGGTTATCGTGGATAGTAATGTCGTTCTGAGCCTGTGCTCCGAGCGTCAAGGCTCCTGCAAAGAGCCACGCGATGTATTTCTTTAGAATTTTCATACGAATGGGTTGAACGCTGCTGCATGCAGCGGGATGAAGGTTGATGGTTGCGGAGAATATTACCTAATTTGCAGGTTGCTATGAATGGTTGGCTAGCGCAAATTCTGGCCTAAAAGCATAGGCTACAGCCCATGCCGTAGGAATGGTTGGTCCGACCGATGCCCTGTTGGGGGATAACGGCAGGTTCCACCTTAAGACTGAGGTCAGGACTAATGTCGAAGACGGACAGATGGGCGTCCACATAGGCATCGACAACGGAGAGCAGATAAACGCCCACAAAGCAGAATGCGCTGAGGTCGCGGTAGCGGCGGAAGTAGTTCTTCTTGTTTTTGAATATCTTCTTGAACTGTTCCTCGCGTCCCGTGATGTCGTAGCGGGGCGGCAACATTTCCAGATAGCTATGCGTATTCGGGTCGTCGTCCATGATGTCTAGGTACGCTTGCGAGTAATCGCGGTACATCTGCTGGTTCCACAGGAGCGCGTACGTACATCCGAGGAAGCCGCCGTAGAGGATGGGGAGTTTCCAGTACTTGCGGTTGTAGATTTGTCCCGCACCTGGGAAAACGAGCGACAGCCACAGGGCGCGCTGCGGGTCGGGCACAAACTGCGAGACGGGCACACGGCCATCGCGCCCCTTGCGTGTCTTGACGCGGGTGCCTTTGAAATGCACCGCTTCGGCTGCATCCACGCTGCGCTCCAGGCTGTCGATGGCGGCATCGCTGAGGGAGTCGTTCAGGAGAGCCAAGGAGTCGTCGGGCAAGGCTACTATGTCCTCACAGCCCTCTAGAGCGCCTGTGGACATAAAGCACAAATCCTCACCTTGGTCGGGTGAGGGAAATTGGGCGGCAGTCGCCGTTGGGCCCACCCCTATCAGGAGGCTCAACAGCAGGAAGGCCACTGCTACACAACGTTTGTTTATGTGACAGCCGCACTTCATCCTTTCATTTTATCAAAGAGGCTGACGATGTGCTCCAACTCCTCTTCGCTGGCAAAGGGGATGGTGATTTTTCCCTTCCCTTGGTCGGAGCAGGTCATCTGCACCTTGGTATGGAAGAAGTCGGACAGGCGCGTCTTGAGCAGGTTGTATTCTTCAGGCAAGCGTTGTTTGCCAGCAGGCTTGATTTGCTTGCGTCCCACCTGCACGGCCTCGCCGCTGTTGAGGGCTTTGACCATTTCCTCCACCTGGCGCACGCTGTAGCCATTTTCCTTGATTTCCTTGAAGAGCCTGACCTGTTCACTGGGCATACGCAGGCCCAGGAGGGCGCGGGCATGGCCTTGGTCCATCTCCTTGTTTTGGATGGCCATCTGCACCTGTGCGGGGAGTTTCAGGAGGCGGAGGTAGTTGGCAATGGTAGCTCGGTTTTTGCCAATCTTCTCGCTGAGCTTGTCCTGCGTGAGGTGGTATTGTTCGATAAGGTTCTGGTAGGCCAGGGCAATTTCGATAGCGTTGAGGTCTTCGCGCTGGATATTTTCCACCAGTGCCATCTGCATCATGTTCTCGTCGTCGACGGTGCGGATGTAGGCAGGAATGCTATAGAGGCCCGCAATCTGCGAAGCGCGCCAACGGCGTTCGCCTGCGATAATCTGGTAACTGCCATCCTCCATCTCGCGCAGGGTGATGGGCTGGATGATTCCGATTTGGCGAATGCTTTCGGCCAGCTCCTCAAGGGCCGTTTGGTCAAACTCGCGGCGCGGCTGATTGGGGTTGGCTTGTATTTGCGCAATGGGCACTTCGCTGATGGAGGAGGAACCACTGGTGTGCACTTCCTCTTCGATGGAAATGAGCGCATCGAGTCCGCGTCCGAGCGCGGGGAATTTCTTGTGTGCTGCCATTTGATGGTCGTTTTGGGCCTATTTGTTCTTCTGAATAATCTCCTTGGCCAGCGCCAGGTGGTTCTTTGCGCCCGTAGAATCTGCGTCGTAGAGGATGGCGGGCAAACCGTGCGAGGGCGCCTCGCTCAACTTGACGTTGCGCTGGATGACGGTCTTGAAGACGAGTTCCTGGAAGTGGCGCTTCACCTCGTCGTAGATTTGGTTGGCCAAGCGCAGACGGGAATCGTACATCGTCAGCAGGAAACCCTCGATTTCTAGTTCGGGATTGAGCTTCTGCTTGACGATTTTGATGGACTGGAGGAGTTTGCTAATACCCTCGAGGGCGAAATATTCGCACTGCACGGGAATGATGATGGAGTTGGCTGCGGTCAGCGCGCTCACCGTCACTACGCCCAACGAGGGGGAACAGTCGATGAGAATATAGTCATAGTCGTCCTTGATGGGCTGGAGCATATTGCGAAAGAGCTGTTCGCGCCGCGGTATATTCATCATTTCGACCTGTGCGCCCGCCAGGTTGATGTGCGAGGGCAGAACGTCGAGGTTTTCAATATCTGTGGTATAGATAGCCTGTGTCGGATTGACGCGGCGAATGAGGCAGTCGTACACCGATACGTCCACCTTGCTCAGATCTACGCCGAGGCCGGAGGAAGCGTTGGCCTGCTGGTCGGCATCGACGAGAAGCACCTTCTTCTCGAGCGTGGCCAGCGAGGCTGCGAGATTCATAGCCGTTGTGGTTTTACCCACACCGCCTTTCTGATTGGCTAATGCAATGATTTTTCCCATGATGTCATTTAATGTTTGGGCAATGTTTGGGCAACTGCGAAGCAGGTTGTCAAGGCTTCTTTAGAAGAGGCCACAAAACGCACGTTCGCAGACACCTTTTGCAGTTTGCAAAGATAACAATTTTTCCCCAGCTATGAAGGGATTGAACTTTTTTTCGTACTTTTGCATACCATATATTTCCAAGAGAGTGCCGTTTTGCTGACTACACTTCCATTTTTTGGCCCAATACGTGTGCTTTCCTGTGTCTAGCC
Source organism: uncultured Bacteroidales bacterium (assembly GCA_945871755.1). Classification (GTDB taxonomy): domain Bacteria; phylum Bacteroidota; class Bacteroidia; order Bacteroidales; family Bacteroidaceae; genus Alloprevotella. The sequence continues at coordinate 261 of CAMBWV010000107.1, read as the reverse complement.
TCACCGCCCGCGCTCTGTGGGTATCGCAGCTGGGAGCAGGTTGTACTGGCGGCGTAGAAACAGCTGTTTGGGCCGCCACGAGCAACTTGAGTAGGTGCTCGAAATGGTAATTACTCAGGTGGTTTTTTGCCCGAAAAAATAGTTTAGCTGGGAACTAATTGTGGGTGGAATGATGCCGTCTGTGCGCCCCGAAGGGGCAACCTGCTCATAGCCCAGGGCAGAGCGAAGCGGCGCCCTGGGTGATGAATACACAACAGCGCT
>CAMBWV010000106.1 GCA_945871755.1 uncultured Bacteroidales bacterium | reverse complement strand
TTGCACCTGAGGCGCAAAGCACAGAGGACGCCGACTATCGAGCCAGCAGCCAAAGGCTGCGTTGAAACTAGAAGCCGAAGGCTTCGTTGAAACTTGGAACTAGGGAGCGAAGCGACCGCTGAAACTAAGGGAACGAAGTTCCCGAAACTAGGGTCGCTGCGCGACCCTAGTAAATCCTCCGGGCAATCTCAGCAATGCTATCAACGGCCGAAACGGTGTAGAAATGGATGCTGGGCACGCCGTGGGCCATTAGTTCGCGGCACTGCGCCACGGCCCATTCGATGCCGACAGCCTTGACCTCGGCGTCCGTCTGACACTTGAGGAGTTCCTTGGCCAGCGGCTCGGGGAAATCGCAATGGAAAGTCTTGGGCACCATGGTCAGTTGGGACAACTTCGTCAGAGGTTTGATGCCTGGGATGATGGGCACGTTCACGCCCTCCTTGCGGGCGCGCTCCACAAGGCGCAGGTAGGCTTGGTTGTCGTAGAAGAGTTGGGTGACGCCGTACTCCGCGCCCAATTCCACCTTGCGCTGAAACCAATGGAAGTCGGTTTCGAGATTGAGCGCCTCTTCGTGCTTCTCGGGATAGCAGGCCACGCCATAGTGGAAGGGCTTGCCAGGCACTTTGATGGGCGTACCATCGACGAAGCGGCCCTCGTTGAAGGCGTTGATTTGCTCTTGCAGTTCGGTGGTGTGGCTATAGCCATCGGGAGTCGGCGTAAACTTCGCGTCCTCCTTGGCCTTGTCGCCACGCAGCACGAGGAGGTTTTCGATGCCCAGGAATTGCAGGTCGAGCAGTACATACTCGGTCTCCTCGCGGGTAAAGCCCGAGCAGAGGATGTGGGGCACCACAGGGATATGGTAGGCATTCTGAATGGCGGCTGCCACAGCCACAGTGCCAGGGCGGCGACGCAACCGCGAGCGCTGCATCAGCCCATCGCCGAGGTCGGTATAGACGTACTCGCTGCGGTGGGTGGTGATATTGATATAGGCTGGCGCAAACTCGGCCAAGCGGTCAATGGTGCGGCGCAGGCCGTCGATGCCCGTACCCTTGAGCGGCGGGAGGACTTCAAAGCTGAAGGCAGTGGTATCTTTCTGGTGAATGAGGTCTATGATGTTCATGGGGAAAAATGTATTTCAGGCAAATGTACGCATTTTCAACGGAAGGAGCAGCCCACGGCTGGAGGGTTTTTCTGGGAAAAGGGCAAAAAAAATGGGATACCGCTGTATCCCAACCTTGTTAACCTTAAATCTAATACTATGAAAAACACGATGCAAAGATACGGCGGTTTTGCAAATCTGCAAGAGGCAGGCAAAAAAAATTACACAAAATAGTGCTTTTTCTTTTCCAAGGATATGTTTTTGCATAATAGACTTTGCAAAACCCGTCATTTAGTAACAACTTTGCAATATCTAACCTCATCCTGGGGCAAAAGAAAAAGGCGGGGCGGCCCTTGCCTATCCCGCGGTGAATAGTTACCTTTGCAGGAGGGGGCAATGGTTTCTCCGGTTGCAACGAAGCCTTGGGCTGCCGGATCTACAGGCTTTGCCAGCGGAAACCTTCCAGCCCCACAGCCGATAAAACATGAAAATCCACTCCTATATATATAATAAGATATGGCGGCCCGTCATTCGGTTGCTGCGCTTCCGCCATCGCTGCGGCTACGGCATCCATTCACCGTTTGCCTGGGCGAAGGTGACGGGCGTGGTCTATGAGCGCGGCCTCTACTATGCCTATGCCCCGCTTCTGACGGCCCATCCGATGGGCAGCGGTCGCCACGATGGCATGACGCTGGGCGACCTGCGCCTCCTCTTCCGCCTGAGCAACGATACGCACCCGCGGCGCGGCCATATCATTGTCGGAAAGGACCTCGCAGCCCCTGTGGCCTACATCAGGAGCGGCTGCGAGTCGTGCGAATGGACCACGGCGGAGGCAGCCTCCCCCACCCTGCCCAAGGGCGAAACCCTAGATTTCGTCTATCTGGATGCGCCCGAGGCGTGGCCAGCACTGGCCGAGCAAGCCGTGGAGCAGTTGAGCGATGGAGGTGCCCTCGTCATTCGTGGCATCCACCGCCACGCCGCCGACCGCACCGCCTGGCACCGCCTGCAAGCCCAACAAAGGGTGCGCGTCACCTTCGACCTCTACGAGTTCGGCCTAGTCTATGTGGAGCAGCGCCTCAACAAGGAGGACTATATCATTAGTTATTGAGCCAATGCCGCTCCATCAGCCCTCCGCTCCATCCTCTCCATCCTATCCTCTCCCATCCTCTCCCATCCTCTCCCATCCTCTCCCATCCTCTAAAAAAAGCCATGCAAACCAAAACCTCCCTAAGCACCGGCGAGCGAGTGCGAAAGAACGACGCCCGCATAGAAACATGCGGCACCCTCGACGAACTGAGCAGCCACCTAGGATGGTTGGCCGCCAACGCGCCCGCCGACTACCGCCCTGCCCTTCATGAGATGCAGCGCCGCCTCTTCGCCATCGGTTCGCTGGCAGCGGGCTACTCGCAAGCCACCTACGTGCCTGGCCCGACGGAAGAGGCCATCCTGCTGGCCGAAACGCGGCGTCTAGAAGCCACGTGCGGCCGTTTCAGCGGTTTCATCCTGCCAGGCGGTTGCCCCTTGGCGGCACAAACCCACGTATGCCGAACAGTGTGCAGGCGGGCCGAACGACAGGTGGTTGGTCTGGGGCAGTTGGACCACGTCGTGCCCTACCTCAACCGCCTATCGGGCTACCTCTACGCCTTGGCGCGCCATTTTAATGCGATTTCGGGGGTAGAGGAGATAAAATTATAGGAGGGAAGCGGTGGATTAGAAAGAAAAATAGTATTTTTGCCCCCAATTCAGAGGGCAGCAACCCCATAGCGGGAAACACCCTTGGCAATCAACATATCTAACCACACAAAAAAATCAACCTAGAAATATGTATTGGACTCTCGAATTGGCATCAAAACTAGAGGATGCTCCTTGGCCTGCCTCCAAGGACGAGCTCATTGACTACGCCATGCGCTCGGGCGCACCGATGGAAGTCGTTGAAAACCTGCAAGAACTCGAGGACGAAGGCGAAATCTACGAGACTATCGAAGACGTATGGCCTGACTATCCCACGAAGGAAGACTTCCTCTTCAACGAGGATGAATACTAAGCGAGTATCAATGGTCGCCGAGCGACCTGTTTCCATGCAGCCTGCGGATAACGCCCTTCCCTGAAAGCAGGGATTTCCAATATACTCCCGACCCGTCAGGCGTTTCACACGAAGGGTTAAAGAACTATTGCAAGACCAGTTTCCAAGAGCGGGTTGCCATAGTCCTTTAACCCATTCAGCCATTTATCCAATTCCCCTAACCACATGCGCCGCATCATCAGCCTCCTCCTACTCTGCGCCTGCCTCCGCACTGCCTCCGCACAACAGGCCCCAGCATTTGCCCACTACTGGGATATGCTGCCGCAATTCAATGCAGGTGCTGTGGGACGCAACGACCAACTGCGCATCACTGCCGCCTACCAAGCACACAACATGGGCTTCGACGATGCGGGCGGCACGATGTATGCAGGTGCCGACATGGCCTTTGCACTGGGCAAGACGCGCCACGGTGTGGGCCTTGTCTTTGAGAACGATGCCATCGGCCTCTTCTCTCACCAACGCTTCTGCGCACAATATGCCTACCAGCAGCGCCTCTTCGGCGGACGGCTCGGCATCGGCGTGGAGGTGGATATGCTCAACGAGAAGGTGGACGGTTCGAAAGCCGACCTCATCGACCCCAACGACCCTGCCTTTCCCTCCTCAGAGATGACGGGCTCGAAGTTTGACGTATCGGTCGGCCTCTTTTACCAACGCAAAGGACTAGAGGTAGGTTTATCGGCCGCACACCTGACCAGCCCTACCATTTTAATGGGCGAGACGAACGAGATTAAGGTGAAAAGTCTATATAATTTTTACGCCGCATACAATATTAAGACCAAAAATCCGTTATTTAATATAGTCCCCTCTACCATGTTGAGGTACGACGGGCAGGAATTTCGCGCCGACATCACGGCACGCCTGCTCTACGCCAAAGACACACAACGCCTGTATGGCGGCGTCACCTACAGCCCCATGCACTCTGTGACGGGATTCGTGGGCGGCCGTTTCCACGGCATTGACCTCAGTTACTCCTACGAAGCCAACACCGAAGGCATCGGTCTGCTCCACGGTAACCACGAAGTAACCCTGGGCTATACGCTCGACCTCAACCTGAGCAAAAAAGGCAAGAACCTGCACCGCAGTGTGCGCTTCCTCTAGTTGCAGGAACCATAAACAAAACCACAGGGCCTATATATAAAAAGGTACACCTATTATTAGGGCACGCCTATTATTTATGATAGACAAAAAGGCTCGACAATCTAGCAAGAAAGGCTCAGCCCTTCTCCATCTCCTTCCCCGAAAAAAAGAATACCGATATATGAACATCAGCAACGTAACCCCACTGAGACGTAACCTCGCCCGTACCCTCTGCCTCTCCGCTGCGGCCCTCTGCCTCGCAGTGCTGGCTTCGTGCATGGGAAATAGCCGCGCCATGCAAAACGGCGGCGAAGTGACGGGCCAACGCTCGGCGGCATACAACGAACCAGCCCCCTTCGGCATGGTGGAAATCAAACGCGGATACCTCAAGGCGGGCGTTGAAAACAACGATACCCTCTGGGGCATCGTGACACCTACACGCGAAATCTCCGTGGACGGATTCTGGATGGACCAGACGGAGGTGACGAACTCCATGTACCGCCAATTTGTGGAATGGGTGCGCGATTCTATCATCCGCGAACGCCTGGCCGACCCACAATATGGTGGCGATGAAACGTATAAGATTGAAGTGGACCGCTATGGCGACCCCGTCACACCCCACCTCAATTGGACCAAACCCATCCCCTGGCGCAAACCCACCGAAGAGCAGGAGCGAGCCATCGAAAGCGTGTACACCCGCCATCCCATTGACGGCACGAAAATGCTGGACATCAGACAACTGAACTACCGATACGAGGTGTTCGACTACGAGAAAGCAGCCCTCCGCAAGTATCGTCTGGACCCAGCCGAACGCAATCTGAACACGGACATTACCACCGACCCCGATGAAGTGGTGATGATCTCGAAGGACACAGCCTATATTGATGAAAACGGACGCATCGTGCGACAAACGATTG
>CAMBWV010000105.1 GCA_945871755.1 uncultured Bacteroidales bacterium | reverse complement strand
TACTGGTTGGCATTCATCACCTTGGTCTTCTCAGGCACGAGTTCGAAACCTCCGAAGGCGCGGATGTTAATGCGAGTTACCTGGCTGTGACCACGCTTGGTTGTGATGCGGAGGACACCATTGGCGCCCTTGGCACCATAGAGAGCCGTACCATTATTGAGAACCTCTACGGATTCGATGTCTTCGGGGTCAACGATGTTGAATACGTTATTGAAGAAACCATCGTGGAGGGTCGCACGGTCGTACTGCATATCCCACATCACTCCGTCGATAATGACGAGAGGCTGTGCGTTGGCGTTGAGCGAACCGATACCATTGATAAACATGGCTGCACCCTGTGCGGGCATACCGCCGCGGCTGATAGTGCGGACATTGGCATTGAGGTGGTTCTCAACGTCGTTTTCAATGGTGATGGCGCTGGTTTCCTTGGTCAGCATTTCGGCATTGGTCACAACGTCGATACCGTCCTTATAGAAACCCTTGAGGTGGGAAGCATTGAGGTAGGCATCCTGGCCCGTCGTGCCCTTGATGGCAATCTGGGAAGCGTTGTACTCGGCGTTACGTTCGGGAATGGCCACGTAGAGAGCGGTGACGTATGCGGGTACTTTGATGGTGTAAGCACCGTTGTCGTCGGTCAGCGCCGTATAGTAGCGGTTGTTGAGTGCCTGAACGCGTACACCAGCGAGGGGAGCGTTGGTTGCAGCGTCGTAAACATGACCGCTAATCTCACGCATTGCTACAGGAGCCGTCTTGGTGGCGGGAGTAGTCTTGCTCGCAGGGGTCTGTGCCTGTGCGCCAGAGAAGACGCACGCGCCAGAGAGGAGGAACAGGCTGACACCAGTACGAAGCGCTCCTTGCATAAAATTATTGCATTTATACTTATCCATAATTTTCAGATTTTTCGTGTTAACAAGATGCTAGTCACGTACTGGTTCAATGATGATTTTTCCGATACTGAGGGCCTTACAGTTACCCGACTTCTGCTGGGCAAGCGTCATGGAAACCTCAAGCATGGGGAAGCTGGTGTAGCCAGAGGGAAGACCGACATAGTTCTTGGGGAAGAAAACATCCTCGTAGAGCACAATGGTGGAGACCTTATCTTGGTCAACCTTGATATTCTTGACTGCCTTCGTGCCTGAGAGTGTCTTCAAGTCGTCACCGAGCAACTGAACGTCAAATTTGGGTTCCTCCACAATAGTATCGCCATTCTGGTCCAGACGGATATGATTCTTGTTGATACGGTTCGGGGCCATCTGGATCGAAATCTTGTAGCGAGCACTCATCATATTGGGCAGACGGAAACGGATGGTCAACTTGCTATTACCAGACACTGCATAGTAGCCATATCTGTCGTCAGCTAATTCTCCCTGCACCTCAGGGTTGAGATTGTCGTAATTCAGAATGATATTCTGACCACCCTGAGTAATGCAACCCGTTGTGCTGCAAGTCATGTGGATGGCTTGGGTCTCGGAGCGGCCTATAAACGAATAGGCAGGGTCAACACGATAGGTATCAAGGGGGAAGACATAACCATTGGAGGCCTTCACGGGGTTGATGCCAGCGAAAAGGGGATTCACGCCACCAAGATTTGCGTTGTAGAACGTAGTGTTGGTTGTGGTCTTGAGGGAGTCGGCATTCAACACGTAGTTGATTATCTGAGCAGAATCGGCCGTGTTCACACCCGAGAAGATACTCGGCGTGAAGAACATATTCCGGATAATCTTCTCGTTGGTGTTCAAGCTCTGGAGAGAGTCCATCTCTGCTGCGGTGAACTTGAGAGCGTTGGCACCGTTCTTGAGGAACTTACCACTTTCCTCATCCCAGTCGTAGCAATAGGTTGTTCCGTAGGTAAAGAGGGAAGACACCTTTTCTACAGCCTCATTCCAAGCGGAGTTGGTAGGAATCAGAGCTACGTAAACACTATCCTCGTTCTTAATCTGTGCACCAGCAGCATCAAGGATGTCGTTGGTGTAGAGGAATACGGAATCAACGTACACCATCTCGCCATTCTCGTTCATTGCACCTTCGGTACTAGCTGCGGGCCAGAAGGTCTTGTGATCAACCTGCGGGTCGGTGAGGATGCCATACAGGGTGCTGTAGTCTTCGCTGGAAGAAATGAGCTCGAAAATATTGAAAGCAAAAGGATTGGCTCCTTGGAGGGTGTAGAGCGAACCATTCGTGGAATAATAGACATCGCTGCCGATGGGAAGGCCGTTGAACTGATTGTTGCTGAGGACACTGTTCTTCGTGTTCATCAGACGAACATCCTGCTCACCAGCGACGGACTGATACTGGAAGCGAGAGATATGGTTGCGGACGAACTGATCGACAACCTGATACTCTTTCTGGTCAGCCAAGTCGAGGTACTGCTCGGCAGTGAGGCCAGCAGGCACTTCGTAACTGCTGGGCGTAGGCGCAGGAGAATCGGGTGTTTCAGGAGCTTCTGGGTTTTCAGGAGTCTCGGGCGTTTCGGGAGTCTCCGGTGTCTGTACATTACCAGCAGCTATACGGAGGAGGGCGGCCTCTTCAAGGAGCTGGCTATACTTGGCCTTGGTGGCATCGAAAGTGCCATTGAGAGGAGCCCACACCGTGAAGGATTGGGGCTGGTCGAGGAGGCTGGCAAAGCTCTGGGTGGCATTGCGGTCATCCTCGTTCTTCATGACGCGGGTACGCTGGAGGAGGTCAGCAAATTCGGACAGCTCGGGATTGCTCTTGATGTTCTGCCAAATGGTCTGATTGCCTCCCATCGTAGGATTGTTGACAACGTCAAAGTGGTCATCGGTACAGGCGCAGACCCCTAGGAGCAAGGATGCTCCTACGAGGCTGCGGGTTACCATATTCTTATATATACTTTTCATAGAACTGATTAGAATCTAATGGAACGATCTAATTACCAGATATCCTCGGGCTCTGTACCGTTGTAGATATTGGTCGGTACGTACTCGAAGTAGTCAAGGAAGCACTGTGAGTCGAGCTTCTTAAGAGCGGACTTCAGACGGAGGTAGTAGGTCTTGTTGGCATCAAGTTCGTAGATACCAACGATACGACGGAGGGCGCAGTAGGCACCACCACGACCGCGGACAGGGTTCTCGCCAGTACCATCAGTAATGGTGTAATACTGAGGCGCCTTCATGTAACCCTGGTTACGCATGTTCTTGTCGTTTTCGGCGTTGAGCTCATCGTCATCCTCAGAGTCCTTCACCCAAGGTATAGCAGGATTGTTGTCTGCGCTCTGACGCTGGTCGAGCGGCAGGCCTGCAGGCTGGAGGCTATAGGGAGACTCACCGAAATAGAGCTGACACATACCGCGCTGGTCGTTGAAGGCCTGGCCCATACGGATTTCGTAAGTACCCGACTTGGGAACGGGCGGCAACTTGATGGTGAAGTCGTAGAGACCGAGCACGAGGGTTTCGTCACCCTGGTAGTCGTTCCAACCACTAGCACCGATGTAACCTGCGAAGAGGTAGCAAATCTTGGTATCGGCAGACTCGTTGCAAATATTCTCGAAATATCCATTGGGGCAGATGGTATAGTCACCGCCGCGGATGCTATTGGAGAGATACTCGTGGAGCACCGTGCTGAGGTCAAAGCGGATACGCTCGCGACCCATGGCATTGATATTAGCAGCATCGTTAACAAGGATTCTATCAATGGGGAAGTAGTAACCATTAACAGAGTTGTTGTCGTAGCTACCGTTGTCGGCAAACACCTTCACGCCGCGCTGGGTAGCCTCGATTTCGTGGTAGTCACCACGGCGGTCGTTGGCATACTTGGAGATGCGGTTGAGGAAGATAGCCTGATTGTTGTAGTCGTCAGCAGCAAGGGCTTGGGGGTCCTGACCAGTATTACCTACCTGAACAATCTTGAGGAGTGCGGGATGGTTACCCATCGTGGTGTGGTAGTCCCATACGTTGGTAGGAATATTAGTAGTCTGAGGTGCTGAGGAAGTACCATACTTATAAGCATACTCGTTGAAGTGGACTACCAACTGGTTGTAGGCCATCTTACCCTTGAGGAGGTGATAGGCTACGAACTTGTTGACGGCGTTGTCGGGATGCGTGTAGTCGCCATCGTTAGTGCTACCAGGATAAGCAGCCTTACACTTCTCTTCGAGCGCTGTCATGATGCCGTTAAGGTCGGCAGCCGTAGGATTCTCGGGAAGCGTGATGCCCCACTCGCTAGCAAAGACATCATCGGTCTCCACGAAAGCCGTGTAGCCATAGAATCTGTGGGCGGGATAGTTGAACGCACGATAGGCAAGCGAACCACCGAACTTATGCTGCTCGGGGCGTTCAGCGCTCTCGTTCTCGTAGTCGTTGTCAATCTCGCGCTGCAGAGAGTCAGCCCAAGTGGTCACACTGAGGAGGTGACCCATTATCTTCATATTATCGGCAGCTGCAATCAAGTTGGGGAGCGTCTTATTAGAAGGAGCAATCACGGCATCGATGATATGTACCATACCATTGGAAAGCTCAATGTCAGACTTCACCACCTTGGCCTTACCACCGATAATAAATTCTCCGTCGCTATCTACGAAGCAGTCCACAAGGCGGCTCTTGAGGTTAGGCACCTTGAAAGAACCCTTGTTGGGGAAGTCGGCAGACTCGTAGGCACTCAGCGTACCATTATCAATGATGCAGCTGTTGGCAATTACATCAGCCTGCTCGTCGGAGAGCGAAGCGATATCGGCCACCCCGATAGAATCAAGGTAGTGCTGGAAAGCGAAGTTACCAGGAAGGAATACGGTGTAGTTACCACGTGTAGAGAGAGCGCTGGTGAGGGAGGAAGCCTCATCACCACGTCCGAGCTTTACACGGTCGAAGAGGGCCTTGATAGAAGAGAAACTATCTACAGAAGCCACATATTCGGAAACGGTCTGCTTTTCGGCAATCGCAAAGTTGGACTCATCGATTTCTTCGGTACAGCTACCCAAAGAGAGAGTCAAGCAAAGCGATAGCGCGCCAGTCAACCATCCGAAAGACTTGAAGTTCGTCATATACTTTTTCATGATGTCTATAAGGTATATCAGACGTTATTATTTAGTAGTGTAACGATCCCATACAGGATTCTGAACCAGCTTGCCACCGTATTCTACACCATTGATCTTCATCTCATCCGTGTTGATGGGATTGTAGAGCGACCAAAGTTGCTTCAGACGATTACGTGTGGCGGTGGGAAGCGTGATATAAGTGGTGAGCGTGGCTTGGGCATCGTTGGTGAACTCAGCCTGACGCACGAGGTC
>CAMBWV010000104.1 GCA_945871755.1 uncultured Bacteroidales bacterium | reverse complement strand
TGGAATCCAAGTGCCGCGGCATCAAGGTCAAAGGCGACTTCACCTTCGACGGCGGTACGATTAAGATTTCCGCCACTGGCACAAAATCGAAAGCCATCAGCGTCGATGGCGACTACACCTACAAGAGCGGCAGCATCAACTGCGCTGTCAGTGCGGCGAACACGTGACTTTAATTAGGAATGAGGGATGAGGAATTGGAATGAGGAATGAGGAATGAGAAATGAGCTCTCCAAAAATTCTCCTCCAAAGTCCTCTAATATCCTCTTATATCCTCTAACATCCTCAAAAATCCTCAAACAAGCGCCAAGACCATCGAGCCAGCAGCCGCAGGCTGCGTTGAAACCAGGAAGCCGCAGGCTTCCGTTGAATCTTGAAACTAGGCCGCAAAGCGGCCACTAAATCCAGGCCGCAAAGCGGCCGCTAAACAAATCTCATGAAAAGAATCCTGCTAACAGCAACCCTTCTCCTCGTCGCCCTCACCGCCTTCGCCGCTGGACGCGCCAAGTACGTGTTCTATTTCATCGGTGACGGTATGGGCGTCAACCAAGTCAACGGTACGGAAACCTACATGGCCGCCCTCGAAGGCCGCATCGGTACCAAGTCCCTCCTCTTCACCACCTTCCCCCAAACGGCACTGATTACAACCTATTCGGGAACAAACGGCGTGACGGATAGTGCCGCTGCGGGTACGGCTTTGGCCACGGGCAAGAAGACGAAGAACCATGCACTCGGTATGCTCGCCGATGGCCAAACGGTCATCTATAGCGTAGCGCAATGGGCCAAGGATGCAGGTGCTGCCGTCGGCGTAACCACCAGCGTCAGTGTGGACCACGCCACGCCCGCTGCCTTCTACGCCCACGTGCCCGAACGCTCCTCCTACTACGCTGTCGGCAAGGACCTCATCCGTGCTGATTACGATTTCTACGCAGGTTCGGACTTCATGGAGCCCACCAGCAAGAATGCACCAGTCGAAGGTTCACTCTACGAGCAGTGCAGCAAGGCTGGCTACGTCATCGCCCGCGGCTATGCCGACTATCAGAAGAAATTCAAGAAGGGCCAGAAGATGCTGCTCCTCCAAACCGAGGCTGCCAGCCAGCGCGAGCGCAAAAGCATCCCCTATGCCCTCGACCGCACAGCCAACGACCTGACACTGGCCCAAATCACCGAGGCCGCCATCCAGTCGCTCACAGCGCAGGAGAAAGAGGGCTTCTTCCTCATGGTGGAAGGCGGCAAGATTGACTGGGCCTGCCACAGCAACGATGCCGGCAACGTATTCCACGAGGTGATGGACATGGACAAGGCCATCCAAGTGGCTTACAAATTCTACGAGCAGCACCCCGACGAAACCCTCATCGTTGTCACAGCCGACCACGAAACGGGAGGCATCGTCCTCGGCCGCGGTCCGTACGAACTCCGCACGCACCTCCTGCAACACCAGCGCATGAGCGTGGAAAACTACTCCGCCCATCTCGCCGCTCTCGCCAAGAAGAAGGGCAATGCCCTCACCTGGGAAATGGTGAAGGCCGACCTCCAAGAGAACTGGGGCTTCTGGAAGCACATCACACTGAACGACAATCAAGAGGAACGCCTTCAGGCGGGTTTCAACGCGCTGAAGAAAAAATCGGATAAGGGTGAGAAATCGCTCTATGCCTCCTTGGCTTCCCTCGCCTCGACAGCCCGCGACATCATCAACGAATGCGCCCTCATCGGCTGGGTAAGCGGTGGCCACAGCAACGGCTACGTGCCTCTCTTCGCCATAGGCGCAGGCAGCGAAATCTTCAACGGCAAGTACGACAATACGGAGATTCCCCAGCGCATCGCCAAGGTGGCAGGCTGGAAACAGCGATAATACTTCAGCAGGGAGAACCACCAATTCCTCTTTCCTCCTCGCTCCTCGTCCTCCCCTGCCCTCCTCATCCTCTTCATCCTCCTCATCCTCTTCATCCTCCTCTTTCCTCTGCCCTCCTATCCCTCCTCCAAAAGCTCCTCCAAAAGCTAAAAATACATCCCGAAAAATAGGGCTCTAGAAAGAGTTGTATGGGTATTCACCTATCAACAACACCCCTATTGCACCGACAGATAGCAAATTCCACTATGCGCCTCGTAATATAACACACGCCAGACCCCGTCTGCTGCAAATCGCTGCAAATTAGCATTTGAAACGTGTTGCGAAATGTTAAAGCGATTTGGATTTCGCGGAAAAATATGCTATCTTTGTCCTAGAAAAGAGGAGAGAGCCCTAAACACTGGGGTTCTCTCCTTTTTTCTAGGTTAAAAACGGCAAAAAAACGGTTGATTTACCTCAGAGGTAAAAAATTTTACCTCTGAGAGCGGATTATTTTTCTCTGAGAGCGGATTTTTTCTTGGAGTTTGCGGTAGAAATTTTGCCGTTACAGAAATTCAAAAGTTAAAATACATTTATTTTTCAGGACGCATTTTTATCAGTTCAAGGTTAGGATATGGAGTAACGTGAAAGTACTCACACCTTGCTTGCAAGGTGTGAGTACGGAGTTCGTTTTCAGAGGAAATGCAATGTACCGCACGTTGCTTGCAACGTGTGGCCCAACGGAAATAACACTCCTATTATATATTAGGAATGCCAAAAAAATCCGTAGAGCCACACGAAGCAAGCAAGGTGCGGTACATTCTCGTTATACCCTTTCTCTATCTGCCTAGAACTTCAGTCGCAGGGCAAACTCAAAGAATCGCGGTGCGCCGCGCTGCTCGAAACGGTTGCTCATGCTGTCGAAGGAGAAGGTGGCGTAGCGGGTGCCTGTTAGGTTCTGGCCGCGGACTTCCAGGTTGGCGTACTTGGAGAGTTCCAAACCGGCGCGGGCGTTGAGCAGGGCGTAGAAGGGCTGGGAGAAGGAGTTGGCTTCGTCCCAGTAGATTTTACCTGCGCCAAGGGTGCTCACGCCCACATAGACGGCGCGCCAGAAGGAATGCTTCAGCGGCTGGCGGTAGAGGGCGTCGGCGTACATGGTGTGTTCGGGTGCGAAGGGAACGCGATTGCCCGAGTAATCCACCGTTTGGCCATCCTTCACGCCCAGATTGTGGCGCGTCAGTTCGGCGTGCGTATATCCGTAACTGCCCGTCAGGCGGAGGCGGTTGTCGAGCAGGGCAGCGTGCAGGGAGAGTTCGGCACCAATGCTACGGCTACGACCCGCATTCACCGTCACGCGGCCCAGACCGCTTTCTGCAAAGCGTGCAAGCTGGCGGTTCTTCGTTTCAATGCAGTAGGCCGTGTAGTCCACCATCAGCGCACCGTCGAGGAAGCGCAGGTGACCGCCCAGTTCGTAGTTCCAAGCCTCTTCGGCCTTATACGCCAGTTCGCCGATGACCGGTTCGCCTGGCAGATTGGCCGAGATAGCCGTTTCGAGTCCCTGCTTCGCGCGGTCCTTGACAGCGTCGGGCAGGGGAAGCGCGTCAATCGTGGCAATGCTGAAATCTTTGACGCCCAGCATCATATTGCGCTGGAGGGCCTGTTGTGCCAACTCCGAATAGGATTGCAAGTTGTAGCCGCCAGGACGATAACCCTTGCTCACTGCCACATACACATTGCCGCGGCCCGAGCGGTGGTCATAGTTGAGGGCAAACTTCGGAAGCACCTGCCACGTGTCCATCTTCAGATGGCCATTGACAGCGGCGTCCGTGGTCAAAGTCGTGTTGATACGGAAGGAAGGCATGGCAAATTCGTAGTTCGCCAAGGGGCTGAGACCCGAGGTGAGGTTGAGGCTGCGATGGTCGTACTCCACGCGCAGGCCCAGCGTGGCCGAGATGCCGGCACCGAGGCGCACCGTGCTCTGGTGGTAGAGCGCAGCCCCTGTGGAGGGTGTTTGCATGGAGGAGGTGAAGTTGAGGCTCTCGTCCGTAAAGGCCAGCGTCATAGGAGGATTGCTGGGAAGAACGGAGGCAAACTGGCGATTGAGGAAGGTCATGCCGTCGGACAGGAAGGTGACGGGGCAGGAAGTGCGCTCGCGCTGCAAACGGAAGTAGGCACCGCTCACCCATTGCCAGCGAGCGCGGTTGCTACCCTTGAGGGAGATTTCCTCCGTGAGGGTGTTCATGCGCTGGCGCTGTAACAGGGAGAAAATGTCGGAACTGAGGAAGTCCTGGTCCATAAACAGACGGTCGTTCAGGTGCTGGATGGCTGTGATGCTCGTCAGCGTGAAGGGACGAGTGTTCCAGGTGAGGCCCATGGAGGTATTGAGCATGCTGCGGCGATAGCGGCTCTGGCGATTCTGTCCAATCTCGCCCACACCTAGGAGGGGACGACCTGCGCTAGCGGCAGACGTGGAACCGACATAGAAATACGGACAGGCCTTCTCATCGCTGTATTCGTAGGACGAGGTCAGGTCCAAGCGGAACTGGTCCGACGGACGATAGCCCAGGCGCAACTTTGCGCCCGCAGCATCCTCACCATCAGCGCTTCCATTCGTGGTACTGTTGCGATAGAAGCCGTTGTTGCCCGTATAGACACCGCTCAGCGAGATGGCCACGCGGTCGGAAGGATGCACGTAGGTTACGACCTTGGCTTCGCGACCGCCCTTGCCCGTCGAACCGCCCAGTTGCACCTCGGTGCCTGTATGGTTGAAGGGATCGGCGGTGAACACGCGGATGAGGCCGCCCATGGTGCCGCCACCATAGAGCGTACTCTGTGGACCGCGCAATACATCCACGCGATCCACATCCATGAAACTGAAATCGTAGGCCGAACGCTGGGTGAAGGGCACGTTATCTACGTAAAGACCAACGGCTGGCGCACCGATGCGCGAACCCACACCGCGAACGTAGGCCGACGACGTGACGCGCGAACCATAGGATGGCAGAAAGACGTTGGGCACAGCGATGGACAGCCCCTGGATGTCGGTGGCACCGAGTGCCTGCAATTCCTGCTGACCGAGGAGCGAGGCCGACAGCGGTTGCCGCTTGAGGAAAGTAGTTTCCTTCGGCGATGCCACAATGACGGCCTCTTCAATGTTATAGACGCGTGAGGTGTCAACAACGCTGGCAGACAATGCAGCGGGCAAGGCCGCCAGCGCGAAAAGGGAAAGTGATTTCATAAAAAATTAATGCTTCAAAAATTTGCGGCAAAGGTAGGCGTTTCCATTTATCCCCGCAATCCCCATTTGTGGGGAGAAAGAAAGGCGCGCCTCCTCCCATCCACATTCATCTTCTTCTGTTACGTAACAACTCAGGTCAAAGTAGTGAGGAGTTGTCACAAAAATCCTGTGGCCACTGATAAAA
>CAMBWV010000103.1 GCA_945871755.1 uncultured Bacteroidales bacterium | reverse complement strand
CACAGCATCAAATGTCTCGCCAGAGACATTTTGCATCAAGTGCAAGGGGTTTTTTCGGTTTTTGTTTTATCAGTGGCCACAGGATTTTTGTGACAACTCCTCACTACTTTGACCTGAGTAGTTACTTGAGCTGTTAAAAATAAAATTTTTTCGGGCTAAAAACTTTAACTTCTTTTATAAATACAAGTCTGAAAACGCTTCGGAAATACTGCCGCGCGCACCTACATTACGGAAAAATTTTCCGCAAACTCCAAGAAAATTTTTTCTCAGTAATGTAGATTTTTCTACGTCTGAGGTAAAAATGCCATTTTTTTGTCGAAAAAAAGAGGAGAAACCCCAGTGTTTACGGGCTTTCTCCTCTTCACTAGTACAAATATACAACATTTTCAGCCGAAATCCAAATCGCGTTAACACTTCGCAACATTCCCTCAATTGCTAATTTGCTGCGATTTGCAGCAGACGGGGTCTGGCGCGTGTTATATTACGAGGGGCACTTTGAAGGGGCTGGTATCTCTAGCTGCGATGGAGTTGTCGCAGATTCTTGAATACCCATAGATTTCGTGATAGAGCCAAAACTACCATTTCAATATCATCCACCATTTTTTTGGTTTCCCCGTGCCCGACTAATTCTCAATTCAATAAAAATGCGTACCTTTGCCGCCAGTTTCCAAACTGGAAACTAGGGGTGCTGCGGCAGTTGCCGTGGCTGAGATTATACCCAATGACCAGGACCGGATAATGCCGGGCTGGCAAAACTTGAGGTAGCCCTTTTTGTTTTTATTGTGTCTGGGGCCACCCGATGAGCATTCTAGATAATCGGACGGTGCGCTCCTTTCACCCTCAAAAAAAGGTTTCAACAACAAATGTACATGAAAAATGTATGCCTTGCGGCGGCACTGATGAGTGCTGCCCCGATGATTGCAGCCGAGCCCGTCGATACGACCCGCTCCTACGAGTTGCAGAGTGTGCAAGTGGTAGCTACGCGTGCTGGCAATCGCACGCCGATGGCCGTGACCAACTTCGACAAACAGCAAATCAACAAGTTTAACTTCGGACAGGACATCCCCTTCCTCCTCTCGCTCACACCGTCGGTGACTACGACCAGTGATGCGGGCAATGGTATCGGCTACACCTCTCTGCGTGTGCGCGGTATTGACCCCTCGCGCATCAACATTACGGCCAACGGCATTCCGATGAACGATGCCGAGTCGTCCACCGTATTCTTCGTTAACCTGAGCGACTTTGCCTCAAGCATGCAGGGCATGCAAATCCAACGCGGTGCGGGCACATCTACCAATGGTGCTGGCGCCTTTGGTGCTACGCTCAATATGCAGACCGAAAACCTAGCCTCCAAGCCCTTCTTCCGCTTTGATGGTAGCGCAGGTAGTTATCTGACTCACAAGGAAACTGTGCGCTTCGGCACTGGATTGCTCGGTGGACACTGGGCTGTGCAGGGTCGCCTGTCGCATCTGGCCTCGGACGGCTATCTGGACCGCGCCACTACGCGTCTCAACAGCTATTTCCTGCAAGCAGGCTACGTGGGCGAGAACACCGTGGTCAAGTTTATCACCTTCAACAATTCCGAAACGACCTACCACGCTTGGAACTACGCTTCGAAATACGAGCAGAGCCTTTATGGTCGCCGCTATAACTCCTGCGGTGAATACTGGGACGATGAGGGTAACGTGCATTACTACGACGACCAAAACGATGTCTATCACCAGCAAAACTATCAGTTGCTTTGGACACAGCGCTTCCTGCCTACGCTCGACCTCAACGTAGCCCTGCACTGGACACGCGGTGATGGTTACTACGAAGAGTACAAGAGCAATAAGAACCTGGAGGACTACGGCCTCGCCACGGAGAAGTTCAAGACCGACCTCGTGCGCCAGAAGAAAATGGAGAATGATTTCTATGGCGCCATCGCTTCGCTGAACTACCATCCCAACAGCCGCCTCAAGACTGTCCTTGGCGGCGGATGGAATAAGTACGTGGGCGACCACTTTGGCAAGGTGCTCTGGGTGAAGAAGCCCTATAGCAATCTGCCCATCGGCCATGAATACTACAGAAACCGCGCCTGGAAAACCGACTTCAACGTTTACGCAAAGGCCGAATGGGAGTTTTTGCGCGGCCTAAGTGGTTTCGCAGATTTGCAATACCGCCACGTGGGCTATCGTTTGCAAGACCCTGCCGACTGGTATATTGGCGGAGAGGCAAAGGGCCTGTGGGCGCACGACGATTTCGACTTCTTCAACCCCAAGGTGGGCCTCAACTACGAACTCAACCGCCACAACCGCCTCTACGCCTCGTATGCCATGTCGCACCGCGAGCCCGTGCGCAACAATTATCAGGACAACTACGTCACGCACCTCAAGGCCGAACGCCTGCAAGATATTGAGGTGGGCTATAAGTACAGCAGTCGCCGCTTCACGGCTGGGGCAAACCTCTACTATATGCTCTACGACGACCAGTATGTGCTCACGGGTCAACTCAACAATATCGGCCAGATGATTGCCAGCAATGAGAATAGCGGCAAGAGTTACCGCGCTGGCATTGAACTGGAAGGTGCTTGGCAACCTGTGAACTGGTTTCGCTGGGATGCCAACCTTACCCTCTCGCGTGCCCGCAACAAGGACTGGACCATCACTACGGACGACGACCAGGTGGTCAATCTGGGCGAAACGCACACGTCCTTCTCGCCCGACGTCATCTTCAACAATATCTTCACCTTCGAATATCGCGGTTTTCAGGCCAACATTCAAAGCCGCTTCGTAGGCGAGCAGTACATGACGAACACCGACCACAAATATTATACGAACTACAACGCAGACGGCACTGAGCAGAGCCGCGTGGGTATGATGCTCGACAAATTCTTCACGACCAACGTCAACCTGTCGTACACCTTCGAGGCTGAACGTTTCGGTCTGAAGAGACTAGGTCTGAAGGATGCCACCCTGGGTGTCACTCTCTACAACATCTTCAATGCCAAGTACGACAACAATGGTTGGGCTGCCCCTGGCTATCGCATGAATGGCGGCAAGGTGGAGGCATACTGCGTGGACGACCTCTACGAAGCAGGCTTTGCTCCCTCCGCACCGTTTAATTTCCTCTTTAATCTTTCCCTCGGCTTCTAAAAGACGCGAAGCCTCGGCTTCGTAATTTTACGAAACCGAGGCCTCGAAGTTTCAACGGTCGCTGCGCTCCCTAGTTTCAGGTTCCAATCGGTCGCTTCGCTCCCTAGTTTCAACGAAGCCTTTGGCTTCTGGCCCGATAGTCTGTTTCGACCAAGGGAACAGAGAAACTATGTGATGATGTGACTGAGACCAAAACCCGAAGACCACATTAAACCTGCGATGTTTGGCCAAACAAGACTGTCGAGCCAGAAGCCCAAAGGCTTCGTTGAAACTAGGGAGCGCAGCGACCGACTGAAACTTGAAACTAGACGCAAAGCGTCCGTTGAAACTATGAAGCCCAAGAGGGCTTCGACTCTCTTATGTTCCTAGATATTTTCACGACAATCCTAGGTGTCATCTACCTGTTGCTGGAATACCGTGCCAGCATCTATCTGTGGTACGTGGGCATGCTGATGCCTGCGCTCGACATCATGCTCTATTGGGACCACGGGCTGTATGGCGATGCCGGTATGGCCGTCTATTATTTATTGGCGGCTGTGTATGGTTGGTATTTCTGGAAATTCGGGAAGCAGAAAACCGTCAAGGGTGATTTCCCGATTAGCCACATGCCCCTGCGAATGTATCTGCCCGCCTTCGCCTTCTTCCTTTTGGCATGGTGGGGCACATACGAGTTGCTCGTCCACTTTACCAATTCCGATGTGCCCGTGCTCGATGCCTTCACCAACGCGCTCAGTTTCGTGGGCCTTTGGGCGCTGTCTCGCAAGTACGTGGAGCAATGGGCCTTCTGGCTCATTGTAGATGCCATCTGCTGCTACCTCTACGTCGTCAAGGGCATCCCCTTCAAGGCTGGGCTCTACGGCTTGTACACCGTTATAGCCGTGGCGGGCTACTGCAAATGGTGGAAGATGGCCGTCCGTCAGTAGTTGTTTCTCTTAAGGTAGGTTCTATATGTATCCCCTTCTCCGTTCAAATAGTTCATTCGATGCCGTCATCGTGGCCGATGGCAGTTTCCCTACACACGAAATGCCGCTCAGCATCTTGCAGACGGCGCGTACGATAATTTGCTGCGATGCTGCGGCCGCACAAGTGTTGGCTGCTGGCCTACGGCCTACGGCTGTGGTGGGCGATGGCGATTCGTTGGCCGATGAACTCAAGGAAGCCCTCGCCGCACGTTGGCACCAGATTGACGAACAGGAATATAACGACCTGACAAAAGCCATGCGCCATGCCCGCAGTCTGGGATGCCGCCGCGTGGCCATCCTCGGCGCAACAGGGAAGCGCGAGGACCACACCCTGGGGAATATCTTCCTCTTGCCCTTCTACCTAGAAACGCTCAGGATGGAGCCCACGATGCTGACCGACTACGGCTACTTTGTGCCCGCCTGCGGCAACGCTACCTTTGCAACCGAGCCCGCGCAAACGGTCAGCCTCTTCAACCTCACGTGCCGCACCCTCACCGCCACGGGCCTCCAGTGGAAAGCCTACCCCTTCACCCAGCTGTGGCAGGGCACGCTCAATCGGGCAACGGCCCAGTGCGTGAGCGTGGAGGCTGACGGCCAGTACCTCGTCTATCGCAGTTATTAGCGCAGAAAGTAGAAAAGGGCGTAGGTCTGTATTCGTTCTTCTAATAAAGGTATATTGCTCTGATTTCTTCCGCAATTCATACCTGCCGAATACAAACGCCCCGTCAACATCAAGCTCGCCAATCTTGCCACAGTCAATACAACTCCAAGGCCAAATATTTGGAGGTTCGAGAGAAAACCCCTACCTTTGTACACGCCCCTTCTGCATTGCAGAAAAAGCAAAATTAAATCGTTAGATGGTATGGAAACCAAGACACTCAAACCGCTGCCTGTTGGGATTCAGACATTCTCTGAGGTTATCAATAGAAATTGCTTGTACGTGGACAAAACGGCGTACATTCAGAAGATGCTGGAGCTTAGCAAATACATTTTTCTGAGTCGGCCGCGCCGATTCGGCAAGTCGTTGTTGGTATCTACCCTACAGAGTTATTTCGAAGGAAGAAAGGATTTGTTCAAGGGGCTTTATATCGAACAAGTTGAGAAGGATTGGACGGAATATCCTGTGGTGAGACTGAGCCTTGCATCTTCCAAGCACATGGAGA
>CAMBWV010000102.1 GCA_945871755.1 uncultured Bacteroidales bacterium | reverse complement strand
ATTACGGAGAAAAAAACCGCAAACTCCAAGAAAAATTTTTCTCAGTAATGTAAAATTTTTTATCTCTGAGGTAAAAATCCCTTTTTTTAGCCCAAAAAAAGAGGAGAAAACCCGCTTGTTTAGGGCTCTCTCCTCTTTGCTCATACAAAGATACAACATTTTCCGCCGAAATCCAAATTGCTTTAACATTTCGCAACAACCCAACGACGCTTCATTTGCAGCGATTTGCAGCAGACGGGGGCTGGCGCGTATTATCTTACGAGGCGCATGGCAGGCTGGCGTATCTTGCTACCAAAGAATCCGCGCATTTAGTAGGACAGATGTTGCATCCGTATGAATTTTATATTCGATGCAACATCTGTCATAGTATATAAAGGAGGCCCTGCCTAATTTTGCGGTAGAAATCCTTTCACAAAAATATCTATGAAAAAGAAAAAGTTTATCTCGCTATTGCTGTTTTTACTTGCAATAGCCACCCAGGCACAAAACATCACAGTGAAGGGTATCGTGGTTTCCTCCACAGATGCCGAACCGCTGATTGGTGCCAACGTTATCTCGGCCGCGAAACGGTCGAATGCCACCACCACCGATTTTGATGGTAAGTTTACCATCGTAGTTCCCGAGGGGAGTAACCTCATCATATCTTATATAGGATATGGTACGGCCACGGTGAAGGCTACCCCCAACATGACCGTCACGCTCAAGGACAACAGCGTGGTCAACGAAGTGGTGATCACTGGTTACTCCACGGAGAAGAAATCGGACCTGACGGGTTCGGTTGCCGTGGTGAAGATGAAGGACGTCTCCGACACGCCTACGGGCAATGTCATCCAAGCGCTGCAAGGCCGCGTGTCGGGTATGAACATCACGACCGATGGTACGCCCGGCGGTCTGAGCACCAACACCTCCATCCGCGGAGCCTCCTCCTTCAGAAGCGATGCCAACGGCCCGCTCTATGTGATTGACGGAGTGATGACGCGCGAAAACATCGGTACCATTCTCAGCAGCAACGACGTTGAGAGCATCCAGGTGCTCAAGGACGCTGCCTCGGCCTCTATCTATGGTGCACAGGCTGCCAATGGTGTCATCATCATCACCACCAAGCGCGCCAAGAAGGGCGAGGCCCACGTCACCTTCGACGCTTCCCTCTCGCTCCAGACCTATCAGAGCGGCCTCGATCTGCTCGATGCCTACCAGTGGGGCGATGTGTATTGGTCGGCCTATAAATATGCCCACAACGGTGCCACGCCCAACTCTTCGGTGTATGGCAACGGCCCGCAGGCACAACTGCAGACCTACAAGAACCTGAACGGTGCCGATGTCCTGCCGCAAACCACCGACTGGGAGGACCAGATTCACCGCACCGCGCTCATGCAGAGTTATAGTCTCGGCCTGCAGAAGGGCGACGACAACGGCTCGTCCTCCCTCTCGCTCAGTTGGCTGGACCACGACGGAATCGTCAAGAACACCGATTTTCAGCGTCTCAACTCCCGCTTCAGCACGGACTACGGATTCCTGGGCAATCGTCTCAAGGCGGGCGGTAACCTCGCTGTCAACTGGTGGAGAAGCCACGACATGCCGGGCGGTGCCGAGGAGAACGCTGTCAAGCAGCACCCCGCCAAGGCCGTGTATGACGTGGAGGGCGAATACGTTGACCAAATCAACGACATCCTGGGCGATACGCCCAACCTGATGCGCCTCATCGAAAACATCAAGACCAACGAGAACGAGCATTGGCGCATGTTTGGTAATGCCTACCTGCAGATTGAGCCCGTGAAGAACTTGATTGTCAAGTCCAACTTTGGTGTGAACTATTACAACGAAACGGTCAAGACCTTTGAGCCCAGTTGGCTGCGCGACCCCGTCAACAAACTCACACAGTCAACGGGCAAGAACGTGGACTGGGTATGGACCAACACGGCGCAGTACAACCTCGACATCAACAAGCACTCGCTGATGGCGCTCCTCGGCGTCGAGGCTAAGAAATATCACAACGAGAGTTTCTTCGGCTACGGCACCGGCCTTGAAATCGAAGACCCCAATTACCTCTACCTCGAAAACGTGACGGCCAATAAGAACGTAGGCGCTGGCGCTTCCAACTATTCCATGTTCTCTGGCTTCGGCAAACTCAACTATACCTACGATGGCCGCTACCTGGCCTCCTTCACGATTCGCCGCGATGCCTCTTCGCGTCTGTCCAAAGACCACAATTTCGACTGGTTCCCCAGTTTCTCCGCTGGTTGGCGCATTTCGCGCGAGAAGTTTATGGCCGCTACCTCCAAATGGCTGTCCGACCTCAAACTGCGCGCTTCGTGGGGTATCAATGGCAACGACCTGATTGACAACGAAGCCTTCTACTCCAAATATCTGATGAGCCTCAACAAGGGTTCGTACAATATGACGGGCGATGGCTCGACGCTGGCTCCCGGTGCCTTCCGCGTGCGCACCACCAACCCCGACCTGAAATGGGAACGCACGTACCAGACGAACGTCGGCTTCGACGCTGCCTTCTTCAACAACCGCCTCTCCGTCTCCTTCGACTATTTCTACAAGCAGACCAAGGATATGCTCGTTGAGAAGCCTTACATCGCCACGATTGGCGAGGGTGGCTACTGCTGGTACAACGGTGGCGAGATGGTGAACAAGGGCTTCGAGGCCCAGCTCTCTTGGCGCGACCGTGTGGGCAAGGACTTCAGTTATGACATCGCGCTCAACATGTCCTTCCAGAAGAACGAGGTGACCGACCTCCTCGACGACATCTACTATTCCTATGGTGGCGGCTACGGCACGCACTCGCTGGTGGGCCAGTCGCTCGGTTCGTGGATGGGCTTTAAGACCGCTGGCGTCTTCCACAGCCAGGCCGAAGTCGATGCCTACTGTCAGCAGTATCAGGTGGAATTTGGTAAGCCTGGTGTCGGCCGCATCCGCTACGTGGATGCCAATGGCGACGGCAAAATCAACTACAACGACCGCACTTGGCTGGGCTGCGACCTGCCGAAGGCTCAGTTTGGCCTGACACTCGGCGCATGCTGGAAGGGCTTCGACCTCAATATGTTCTTCTCCTCCATCATCCGCGACGCATTCAATAACTCTAAGTTCTACACCGACCTCTTCCAGTGCTGGAACGGCAACCACGGCACACGCCTCCTTGATGCTGCTCACGCCTACGACCGCTTCCTCCAGACTGGCTACTACGATTGCGAAACGCCGGCTCCCACTACCGACAACTCCAACAACGAAAACGAAGTGTCCGAGTTCTACATCGAGAACGGCTCCTTCCTTCGCCTGAAGACCCTCACCCTGGGCTACACCCTGCCGCAGGCTTTCCGCGACAAACTCAAGTTGCAGAACGCACGCATCTACCTGCAGGCCCAAAACGTCTTCACCGTGACCGCCTACAAAGGCGCCGACCCCGAAGGACTGGGCTATCCCTACGCTCTGCCTCGCCAACTGACCTTTGGCATCCAGATTGGTTTCTAACTTGCTTCTCCTAACGATTTAATCCTATAGAAAAATGAAATTCAAAAATATATGTATCGCATCCCTTTGTATGGTCCTCATGACTGGATGCGGAGACGATTTTCTTGAGAATGTACCGCAGGGTAGCCTGACGGATGGTGTGATGACCTCGCCCGAAGCAGTTGACCTCCTGGTGAACGCTGCCTATGCCTCCCTCTATGGTATGACCAACGAGCAGGGCGACCCCTGCATGCGCCCCACCACCAACTGGAGTTACGGCGAAGTGCGTGCCGACAATGCCTACAAGGGCGGCGGTGGCGAAGGCGACGTCTGGGATGTCCATGCCATGGAAACCTTCCAACTGCAATCCAACAACGGCAACATCGACGGCAAGTGGTTCAACCTCTACAGCCTCATCTCTCGCTGCAACTCCGCGCTGCGCGTGCTCAACAGTTGCGACGAATCGGTGGTCAAGGACAAGGAAAAACTGACGGCCGAGGTGAAGGTGCTGCGTGCACACCACTACTTCGAACTCGTGCGCCTCTTCAACAAGGTGCCCTACATCGACGAGAATCTCCCGACCACGGAATACGTCAACGTGCCCAACGATGCCTTCACCCGCGAGGAACATCTCGCACGCATCGCCAGCGAATTGCTTGATGCCGCCAACCATCTGCCCGACCGACA
Organism: uncultured Bacteroidales bacterium; assembly: GCA_945871755.1. Lineage (GTDB taxonomy): Bacteria > Bacteroidota > Bacteroidia > Bacteroidales > Bacteroidaceae > Alloprevotella. The sequence goes on along the minus strand of CAMBWV010000102.1, from coordinate 1,179 downwards.
GACGGAGGTGGGACGCATCAACCGCAACATCGCCCTGGCCTATGCTGCCAAGGTGAAACTCTATCAGGCCTACGAGCAAGACCCAGAAACGCATGCCGTCAAGAATATCAACAAGGACTTGCTCCGCGAAGTGGTCAACCTCATTGACCAAGTGCAGGGCTACGACCTGCTGAGCGACTTCCAGCAACTGGACCTCATCGCCTACGAGAATGGCGTGGAGTCGGTCTTCGCCGTGCAATATTCCATGAACGATGGCTCGTCCGACGCAGGCCGTATCAACTGGAGCAACTTGCTCAACTCCCCTGGCGGCAACAGCCCCTACCACGGTGATGGTTTCTTCCTCCCCTCTCAGGACCTCATCAATGCCTATCAGACCGACGCAGCGGGCCTCCCCGTCTTCGACTATCAGTCGCGCCCCGACTATGGCGTAGTGACGTTCGTGGATGAGCAGCACCAGACGCTCAGCAACACAACGCCCACCGTTGACCCGCGCCTTGACTTCGTCGTTGGCCGCCCCACGATTACCTTTAAGACGTACAAAGAAACGCCCTGCCAATCTTGGGTGCGCGACCGCGGTGTCTATGGTCACAACTGCGCCAAGCGCTTCTGGGTTTCGCCCGAATCGCCCGACATGTTCGGAGGCTGGCCTTGGGGTGCCTCGGACCTCAACTGGCAGATTATCCGCTACGCCGACCTCTTGCTCTACAAGGCTGAGGCCCTGATTGAACTGGGCGAGGACCTCGACACTGCCCGCCAACTCATCAACCGCGTGCGCCAACGTGCCATGAACAGCGCATACGTCAAGGACTTCAACGACCCCACGAAGGATGCTGCCAACTATAAGATTGGCCTCTATCCCGCCGCAGGCTGGACACAGGAGTATGCGCGCAAAGCACTCCGCACCGAGATGCGTCTGGAGAAGGCTCTCGAAGGCGAACGCTACTTTGACCTCGTGCGCTGGGGCATTGCCAAAGACGTGATGACCAAGTATTTCGAGCAAGAGAAGGACAATCGCGTCTATTACCAGAACGCACAGTTCAACGATGGCGAGGAATATTTCCCCATCCCCGTTGCCCAGTACAACTTCTCCCTCGGCCGCTACACGCAGAACCCCGGTTATCCGCAGTTCTAGGACATTTAGGGCGACTCGCTGCACCAAAAATCAATGAGGCTGCGGCG
>CAMBWV010000101.1 GCA_945871755.1 uncultured Bacteroidales bacterium | reverse complement strand
GGTACTGTAAGCCAGGCCATTCAGGCGATGCCCGCCGTTGAACTCGTGATGGCCGATGGAAACGTTTATCCTCAGAAGGGTGCTGTGACGGCCATTAGCGGTGTGATTGACCAAAATACGGGTGCCGTGCAGATGCGTGCCACCTTCGACAACGCAGGCCACATCCTCCGCTCTGGTGGTACGGGCTCTATCAAAATGCCTGTGCACGCTGAGAATGTAATCATGATTCCGCAGAAGGCTACTTACGAAATCCAGAACAAGAAGTTCGTATATGTTGTAGGTGCTGACAATGTGGTGAAGTCTCGCGAAATAGAAGTGCTCGTGCAGAACGATGGCAACAACTACATCGTAACCAATGGCCTGAAGGCAGGCGAGCGTATCGTTGTTGAAGGCGTTACCCAGCTCAAGAACGGCACGAAGATTAACCCCATCACCCCGAAGCAGGCAGAAGCTAACCGCGCCAAGGCAAAGAAGGCCCTTGAAGATGGCAAGATGCCTGGAGAAAACTAATTTATTGACCTCAGGTTTTACAGCCTTCCTTTCTTCTCTTGATGAGAAGATAGGGAAAAAGAAAATAGTACTTCCTAATTATGCAACTAGACAGATTTATTAACCGCCCGGTGCTTTCCACAGTAATATCTGTGCTGATTGTCATCCTCGGTGTGCTCGGTTTGATTTCACTGCCTATTACGCAGTACCCCGATATGGCACCGCCGACGATTGAGGTGAGCACCACCTATCAGGGTGCCAATGCCCAGACCGTGTTGAACTCCGTGATTGCTCCCCTTGAGGAACAAATCAACGGTGTGGAAAACATGGACTATATGAGTTCTACGGCCACCAATACGGGTTCAGCAGACATCACCATCACCTTCAAGCAAGGCACTGACCCCGATATGGCTGCCGTGAACGTGCAGAACCGCGTCAGCAAGGCGCAAGGCTTCCTGCCCGCCGAAGTTACCCGCGTGGGTGTCATCACACAGAAGCGCCAGACCTCCATGCTGATTATCTTCTCCATCGTGGACCAAGAGGATAAATACGACTATACCTTCATTGAGAACTACGCAAAGATTAACCTCATCCCGCAGGTTCAGCGTGTGAAGGGTGTGGGCGATGCCAACGTGATGGGTGCCGACTACTCCATGCGTATTTGGCTCAATCCCGAGAAGATGGCCGAGTACCACCTTGTGCCGACCGACATCTCTGGCATCCTTGCCGAGCAGAACATCGAAGCCGCTCCTGGTTCTATCGGTGAGCGCCAAAACCAGACCTTCCAATATACCCTTCGCTATAAGGGACGTCTGCAAGAAGCAAGCGAATTTGAGAACCTCGTCATCAAGTCGTTGGCTGACGGTACTGTGCTTCGCTTGAAGGATGTTGCCAAAGTTGAACTGGGTCGTGTGACCTACGGCTTCTCCTGCCGCGTGAATGGCCACAACGCTGTGACCTGTATGGTCATGCAGACGGCTGGTAGTAACGCTACGCAGATTATTAAGGACATTGAGGTGCTGCTCGAACAGTGTGAGAAAGACCTCCCCGATGGCCTCGTCATCAACGTGGCACAGAATGCCAACGACTTCCTCTTCGCCTCTATCCACGAGGTTATCAAGACGCTTATCGAAGCCTTTATCCTGGTGTTCTTAGTAGTATTCATCTTCCTCCAGGATTTCCGCTCCACGTTGATTCCTGCCATCGCCATCCCCGTGGCCTTGATTGGTACCTTCTTCCTGCTCTATCTGATTGGCTTCTCCATCAACCTGCTGACCCTCTCCGCTATGGTGTTGGCCATTGCCATTGTGGTGGACGACGCGATTGTGGTGGTTGAAGGCGTCCACGCCAAGTTGGACCAAGGATATACGTCTTCGCGCAAAGCTTCTATTGATGCCATGCGCGAACTGGGCGGTGCCATCGTGTCGATTACGCTGGTGATGATGGCCGTGTTCGTGCCCGTGAGCTTCATGAGCGGAACGAGCGGTACGTTCTATCGTCAGTTTGGTATCACCATGGCCATCGCAATCGGTTTCTCCGCCCTGAACGCCTTGACCCTGTCGCCTGCACTCTGCGCCATCATGCTCAAGCCACACAAGGCCGACTCCACATTGAAGGAGCGCATGGGCGTGGCATACCAGGTGGCTCGCGAAAATTTCGTGAAGCGTTATGTGAAGTCGGTGGCCAACCTCCTGCCGCCCCTTGTGACGATAATCTTAGCCATCATCGCAGTGCTGGGTATGATTTTCGGCCTCTTCACCACGGGTAGCGTCATCCTGACCACTATTATGATTGTTATCAGCATCCTCGCTGTGGCAGGTATGAGCACTCGCAAGTTTATGGACGCCTTCAACCGCAGTTACGAGCGCATCCTTCAGCGCTACAAGAAATTCGTGCTTGTCTTCATCCAGCGCCCTGTCATTACGATCGTCATCGTGGTGGCCAGCATCGCAGGTCTGCTCTTCATGATGAACAACACGCCGACTTCGCTTGTGCCTTCCGAAGATACGGGTACCATCATGGGCGTTGTGACCATGGCTCCTGGTACATCGCAGGACAAGACCGAGCGTATGCTCTATCAGGTGGACAGCCTCGTACGCTCCATTCCTTACGTAGAAAGTAGTACGCTCATTTCTGGTTACAGCTTCATCGGTGGCCAGGGTCCCTCGTACGGCTCCTTCATCGTGAAACTCAAGGACTGGAGCGAGCGTGGTATGAAGGAAAGTTCTACGGTGGCCTTCGCCAACCTGTATCTGCGTTCGCGCGATATATTTAAGGATGCACAGGTGCTGTTCTTCCAGCCGCCTATGATTGTGGGTTATGGTGTGACCAATGGTTTTACCCTCAACTTGCAAGACCGTACGGGTGGTGATATCAAGAAGTTCTACGAAGTTTCCCAGGATTTTATTGCCGAACTGACCAAGCGTCCTGAAATCGAATCTGCTCAGACGACCTTCAACCCCAACTTCCCCGAATACACCATTGATATTGACGCTGCCAAGTGTAAGCGCGCAGGCATTTCGCCCAACGACATCTTGACAACTCTTCAGGGGTACTACGGTGGTCTCTATTCGTCCAACTTCAACCGCTTCGGTAAGCTCTATCGTGTGATGGTACAAGGTGATCCCTCTCAGCGCACCAATTACGAGTCGCTCTACAAGGTGAAGGTGCGCAACGGCTCAGAAATGGCTCCCATCACAGAGTTCATGACCATTACTCCTACGTATGGTCCTGACAATATCAACCGATTCAACATGTACACCTCGCTGGCCGTGAACGGTAACCCCGCTTCGGGCTACACCAGCGGTCAGGCTATTAAGGCCATCAACGAGGTGGCAGAGCAGACATTGCCGCAAGGTTATTCGTTCGAGTACTCTGGTACTTCGCGCGAAGAGAGCAGCAGCAGCGGAAGCACGACGGCCTACGTCTTCATTCTCTGCTTCGTCTTCATCTACCTCCTCCTGTCCGCGCAGTACGAGAGCTACATCCTGCCCTTGGCCGTATTGCTCTCCGTGCCCTTTGGTCTGTTAGGTTCGTTCCTGTTCCTCCATCTGATTGGTCTGGTGAACAACGTGCTGCCTATCTTCGGTACGCCCGAAAATAATATCTACGTACAGATTGCACTCATCATGCTCATCGGTCTGTTGGCCAAGAACGCCATCCTTATTGTTGAGTTCGCCCTTGAGCGTCGCAAGATGGGTATGTCCATTTCTTGGGCAGCCGTGCTCGGTGCTGGTGCTCGTCTGCGTCCTATCTTGATGACCTCCATGGCGATGATTATCGGTCTGCTGCCGTTGATGTTCTCCTTCGGTGTAGGTGCCAACGCCAACCGCTCGCTTGGTACAGCCGCTATCGGTGGTATGTTGATTGGTATGATTCTCCAGATTTTCATCGTGCCTGCACTGTTTGTTATCTTCCAGTATCTCCAGGAGAAACTGACGCCGATGCATTGGGAAGATATTGACTCTCACGGCGCAGATGCCGACCTTCAGCAATATAATAAGGAATAATTTCAGCGCAAGGCCGCAGCAGCGCACCCGCTTCCAAGGGGTGTGCTGCTCGGACCGCCTGATGATGTAACATTATCAAAGAATATACATGAAACGACTCCTTCCCATACTCGGTTGCGGCCTTCTACTTGTTGGTTGCAACGTTGTCAAGGATTATGAGCGCCCCGAAGCGTTTGAAAAGATTCAACCGCTCTATCGCGATACAACCAATCTTGACCAGCTCATTTCTGCTGAGGCCGATACCATTAATTTCGGTTCTGTGCCCTGGCGCGAAGTTTTCACTGAGCCACAGTTGCAGACCCTCATCGATCAGGCCATCGCCAATAATCTTGACCTCAAGAAGTCCGAGATTACTATCCGCCAGGCCCAAGAAGGCTTGCGCATTGCTCGCCTCGAATGGTTGCCCACCGTAGCCTTTGCGCCGCAGGGTGGCATCTCCTCTTTCGACTTTGGCAAAGCTTCCAAAACTTATACCCTCCCATTGGCTGTCAACTGGGACCTCGGTTCTTGGGGTTCTATCCGCGGCAATCGCCGTCTTTCCGAGACCAACCTCTTGCTCACCAAGGCTGCCCATCAGGCCACCCAGTCCGCCATCATCTGCGGTGTGGCCAATCTCTATTATACGCTCCAAATGCTCGATGCCCAGCTGGCTACTACGCGCAACACCATCGCCCTGTGGAAGCGCAACGTAGAAGTGATGGAAGTGATGCGCGAAGGCGGTATGACCAACGATGCTGCTGTGACGCAGTCGAAGGCTAACCTTATAGAACTTCAGGCTTCCGAACCTAAACTTCTTGGTAGCATTCGCGAAGTGGAGAACAGCCTCTGCCTCCTTCTCGGCCAGCCCTCGCACAACATTGAGCGTGGTGCTTTCAATCCCGAGGGCTTCCCTGCTTCTCTGAAGACGGGCGTTCCCGTTCAGCTCTTGGCTCAGCGTCCCGACGTGCGCATTGCCGAGCTGACGATGACTAGCAAGTTCTACGGCATCAACATCGCCCGCTCCAAGTTCTACCCCTCCCTCAACATTACGGGTACAGCAGGCTGGACCAATAGTGCAGGTGTGATGGTCCTCAATCCCGCCAAGTTCTTCGCCCAAGCAGCAGCCTCGCTCACGCAGCCACTCTTCGCTCAGGGCAAACTTAGGGCCAACCTCCGCGTGTCGAAGATGGATTACGAAGCCGCTCAACTGGACTTCCAGAATACTATCCTCAAGGCAGGCCAGGAAGTGAGCAACGCCCTCAATTCCTATCATGTGGCCGAGCAGCAGCAGGCCCACCGCGCACAAGAGGTGCAACTCCTCACCGATGCCCTTGAGAAGACCCAATTCCTCGTCCAGCACACCA
>CAMBWV010000100.1 GCA_945871755.1 uncultured Bacteroidales bacterium | reverse complement strand
GCCATCATCCTAGGCAGTGCCATAGGCGCTTTGGCGCGTAAGGGCATCCGCGAGAAGTACATCAATGTGCTCAATACGGCCATGGGACTGGCCGCCCTCGTGCTGGGCGTCAATGTGGCCATGAACAATATGCCGAAGAGCGAATATCCCGTCCTCTTCATCTTCTGCCTCTCCCTCGGTGGATTGCTCGGCACCCTCTTGCGCCTCGACCAGCGCATGGAGAAGGCCACCTCCGTCATGGGCAAGGGCGCGAATGTCACGGAGGGAATCACTACGGCCGTCCTCCTCTGTTGCGTCGGCACACTGGCCATCATGGGCCCCGTCAATGCTGCGCTCAATGGCGACAATACGTTTCTGATGACGCTCGCCACGATGAACTTCGTAACAATGATTGTCATCGCCTCCAGTTATGGTTTTGCCGTTTCCGTCACCTCCATTGTCGTTCTCGTTTGGCTCTCCTCCATCTACGGCATAGCCAAGGTGTCGCAGTCCTTTATCTCGCAAGAACTCATCACGGAGGTGTCCATCGTCGGCGGTGTGCTGATTGCGGCCAGCGGTCTGGGAGTCATGCACATCAAGGATTGCAAGACCATCAACCTCCTGCCCGCCCTCATCATGCCGATGCTGTTTTTCCTCTTCCGCAAATTGTTCTATCTCTGCTAGACGCGTTTTTTCCTTCTTTTTCTTAGGAAAAACCGCTTTCAGATTCCGATAAAAAACCTCCCCCTATGAATATTCTAGTTACAGGTGCCAACGGCCAACTGGGCAATGAGATGCGCCGCATCGCTGCCCAAAGTCAGGACACCTATGTCTTCACCGACATCGTTGAGCAGGAAGGCGTTGCCACAACCCTTCTCGACATCACCGATCTCGAAGCAGTGCGCCGCCTGGTGGCCGAGCAGCAGGTGCAGGCCATTGTCAATTGCGCGGCCTATACCAATGTGGACGCTGCCGAAACCAACGAAGCCCTGGCCGAGCGCCTCAATGCCGATGCGCCCGAGAATTTGGCCAAGGCAATGAAGGAAGTGGGCGGTTGGCTCGTCCAGATTTCTACGGACTATGTCTTCGGTCGCGAGCCATACAACCGTCCCTGTCGCGAGGACCAAACGGGTACGCCGACGGGTGTCTATGGATTGACCAAACTCCACGGCGAGCAGAAAATCCAGGCCACGGGCTGCCGCCATATCATCATCCGCACGGCGTGGCTCTACTCCGAATTTGGCAAGAACTTCTGCAAGACGATGCTCCAGCTCACGGCCACGCGCCCCTCGCTCAAGGTTGTTTTCGACCAGTGCGGCACACCTACCTACGCCTGGGACCTTGCCCTAGCCATCGAGCGCGTGCTCGCTTGCTGCGCCACGGCTGAAAATCCCGACGCCTATACGGGCATCTACCATTTCAGCAACGAGGGCGTTTGCTCCTGGTACGACTTCACGAAGATGATTGCCGAATACAGCGGCCACACCGCCTGCGACATCCAGCCCTGCCACAGCGATGAGTTTCCCAGCCCCGTCACCCGCCCAGCCTATTCCGTGCTCGATAAGACGAAAATCAAGGAAACCTTCGGCATTGCCGTCCCCTATTGGACGGACAGCCTGAAGCAGTGCATCGCCAATTTGGAAGCTGACGGTCGCTGCGCTTCCTAGTTTCAAGTTTCAACGGGAACTTTGTTTCCTAGTTTCAGGGAATCCCTTCGGGCTTCCTGTTTCAACGCAGCCTTTGGCTGCTGGCTCGATAGTCTAGGAAGGGCTGTGCCTCTCTGCACCAAAACGATGAGGCTGCGGCGCGTTGCCGCAGTTCCTCAGTCCAAATTGAATTTTCTCTCTGAGAAAGTCAACGTTCACCGAGCGGTGAACGATCGTTTACCGCCCCATGAACGATTGTTCACCGCCCCATGAACGATCGTTCACCGCTCGGTGAACGCTGGCAATAAAGCTTAGCGGAACGAAAACAAAAGGCGATGGAACTGAAACGAGCCTCGGAAGGTCCTTGCTTCGCCCGCCGTTACCGCCCTTGATAGCAACAAGTCAAAAAATCATTAGCCATCCAATTATTCCCTCACTATGAATTTCAAACGAACCATTGTCATCACTGGCGGTGCCGGATTTATCGGCAGCCATGTTGTCCGCTTGTTTGTCAACAAGTACCCTGAGTACAAAATCATCAACCTCGACAAACTTACCTATGCTGGCAACCTTGCCAACCTCAAAGACATTGAGGACCGTCCCAACTATCGCTTTGTCAAGATGGACATCTGCGACTTTGATGCCTTCTATCAGTTGATGCAGGACGAACACGTGGACGGCATCATCCACCTTGCCGCCGAGAGCCACGTGGACCGCTCCATCAAGGATCCTTTCACCTTCGCCCGCACCAATGTGATGGGTACGCTCGCCCTGCTGCAGGCTGCCAAACTCTATTGGGAATCACTGCCCGAGGGCTATGAAGGCAAGCGCTTCTACCATATTTCGACCGACGAGGTGTATGGCGCGCTGACGATGAACCATCCCGAAGGCATCGAACCGCCGTTTACCACCAAGGCTAGCTCGGGCGCGCACCACGCTGCCTACGGCGACGACTTCTTCTACGAGACCACGAAGTACAATCCCCACTCGCCCTATTCGGCTTCCAAAGCTTCGTCCGACCACTTCGTTCGCGCCTACCACGACACCTATGGCATGCCCACCATCGTGACGAACTGCTCCAACAACTACGGCCCTTATCAGTTCCCCGAGAAGCTGATTCCCCTCTTCATCAACAACATTCGCCACCGCAAGCCCCTGCCCGTCTATGGCAAGGGCGAGAACGTGCGCGACTGGCTCTATGTGGAGGACCACGCCCGTGCCATCGACCTCATCTTCCACAAAGGAACCGTTGCCGAAACCTACAACATCGGCGGTTTCAACGAGTGGAAGAACATCGATATTATCAAAGTGGTCATCCAGACGGTTGACCGTCTCCTAGGTCGTACTGAGGGCGAGGACCTCAACCTCATCACCTACGTCACAGACCGCCTGGGCCACGATGCCCGCTACGCCATCGACTCCACCAAACTCCAGAAGGAACTGGGATGGGAGCCCAGCCTGCAATTTGAAGAAGGCATCGAAAAGACCGTTCGCTGGTACCTCGAGCATCAGGAATGGATGGACAATATCACCAGCGGTGAATACGAAAAGTATTACGAGAGCATGTATGCAGGGAGATAAGCGAACAGGAAGGGCAGAAAGCCAGAAAGCCAGCAGCACGGGAATCCTGAAATTTTGATTCCAGAAAGAATGCTATGTGCATTTCATAATCTGCGGTTTTCCTATTGCACAGAGGAATGATACCCTAATTTCAAGAAATCTTCTTCTTGAAATTAGGGTACTTCAATATTAGTTTGTATCTTTGCAGTGTTAGTTCCAGCCGAGCCTCTTTACAATGCTTAAATAGGCTGGGCTTTTTTTGTTTATAGACTATGGCAAAGAGAATTTTTGGCAAAGAATACAAGACTCCGCGAGAGCTTGTGACCTTATTGGAAACTCGTGGTTTGATAATCAATAATAGGCAAGAGGCACAATTATATTTGGAGAGCATAGGCTATTATCGATTGTCTGCGTATATGCATCCCCTGTTGAAAACTCCCAAATCCCTTCATCAGTATAAGGAGGGGGCTACATTTAAAAAAGTGATGATGCTCTATCGCTTTGATAAGAAGTTACGCCTACTCCTATTTAACGAAATTGAGAAGATAGAAATTGCTGTAAGAGAAGCCGTGATGAATATGACGGCAGCAAAAACCTGTGATAGATATTGGCTCACCAATCACATCTATTTTCGTGACCAGTCTATCTTCAACAATAGCATGACAATGCTGTCAAAGGAGTATGAGCGTTCCACAGAAGACTTCATCGAACATTTCAAGAGAACTTATATCGAACCATTCCCACCAGCATGGATTCTAGGTGAGCTCCTCCCAATGGGAAGTGTGAATATGTACTATAGAAATATGAAAGACAAAGGGCTCAAAAAGCAAATCGCCAAACGCTTCGGGCTGCATGCTCCCGTCTTTGAATCTTGGCTTTCTGTGCTTACACTGACTCGCAATGCCTGTTGTCATCATGCACGTGTGTGGAACAAAGTAAACAAGATTCTTCCCAATGACATGAAAGGCATGTCTCGTCCTTGGATTACTCTGCCAGCGGATAAGCGGAGAATCTATTACAACATGTGCATCATTAAATATTTTCTTGATATTATTTCTCCCGCCAATGATATGCTGGACAAAATGTACGATTTGTTCGGCAAATATCCAGAGGTAGATTTGAAAGCTCTCGGTTTTCCTATAGGATGGGAGAACGAGCCTTTATGGCGGCATTGATATTGGGAGTGTAGGGCGAAAAATCTCTGATGCCTCTTCCATCCGCCGCTGAAGAAGGGAACGGGGCGTTGTGGTTTTATCAAGGGCGGTACATTTTCCTCCACCAAAAGCAAATAACAAGGGCTGCGCCAAAATGGTGCAGCCCTTGTTATAGGTAGGTTCTCTCGTTCATTGACCGACAGAACCGATGTGCCTATTGCAGGAATATCATCAGCACAACCTGTGCCATGAGAATGCGGAGGAACATGGACAGCGGATAAACTGTGGAGTAGCCTACGGCAGGGGCATCGTTGCCTGCGGTCTGATTGGCAAATGCCAGGGCAGGGGGGTCGGTGTTGCTACCTGCGATGAGGCCCATCAGGGTGAAATAGTTTAGCTTGAGCGTCTTGCGCGCAATGATACCCATGATAAGGATGGGCACAATCGTGATGAGGAAGCCCGTCCAAACGTACGTGATACCGCCGCTCATGATGGTGTCCCAGAACTTCGCTCCAGCCTGAATGCCCACACTCGAAAGGAAGAGGAGCAGACCGACCTCGCGCAGCATGAGGTTGGCAGAGGTGGAGGTGTACGTATTGATCTTATAGCGATAGCCGAAGGCGCCGATGATGATGGCGACAACAAGCGGACCACCAGCGAGACCGAGTTTCACACCTGCACCAAAGTTAATCTGGCCCAGGATGATACCCAGCATGATGCCGAAGAAGATGGCGCCCACGTTGGGATGGTTGAGGTTCTTCACCTCAGCACCGATGACGCGCTTCAGTCGCTCAATATTCTCGGCGGGACCCGTCACGAGGATGCGGTCGCCCACTTGCAGACGGAGGTTGCGGTCGGCAAAGAGATCCATACCGTTACGGGTGACGCGCGTCACGTTGACACCGTGGATGCTGCTGAAGTGCAACTGGCCAAAGGTCTTGCCGTTGATTTCGGGCTTGGTGATGACGAGGCGGTGGCTGACGTAGTTCGCCTTCTCCTTGTCGTAGT
>CAMBWV010000099.1 GCA_945871755.1 uncultured Bacteroidales bacterium | reverse complement strand
TTCGTTGAAACTTAGGTTGCGCAGCAACCAACTACAAGGGAGTACTGCTCCCGACGACCCCCTTCGGGAACTGCATGGTGGCGCAGTGGAGCGACCCGTGTTGGACGATGAGGGCTGTGCAGTCAATGCCTACGATGTCGTGGGAGGGGAAGGCTTTCTGGATGATGGCCTTGGCGGCACGGTCCTTCTCGGGTTGGTTGTACGTGGGGTAGAGAACGGCGGAGTTCATGACGAGATAGTTGGCGTAGGTGGCCGGTAGGCGTTCGCCGTCCTCGTCATAAATCGCATCGGGCAGGGGGAGGGCCAAGAGGCGATAAGGTTTGCCTTCGCGGGTCAGGAAGGTTTGCAACTGCTGCTCCATTGCCTGCAGTTCGGCATAGTGCTCGTCCGCTGTGTCGTCGCAGCGCACGTACAGTATCGTGTCGTGCGGACAGAGGCGGGCCAGGGTGTCGATATGGCTGTCCGTGTCGTCGCCAGCCAGTGCGCCATGGTCCAGCCACAGCACGCGATCAATGCCGAAATCTTCCGCCAGGCGGAGTTCCACCTGCCCTTTGTCGTACTGCGGATTGCGGTTGGGATTGAGCAGACAGGTCGAAGTGGTCAGTAGTGTGCCGAGGCCGTCGCTTTCGATGCTGCCCCCTTCCAGCTCAAAGTCCAGACGGTCCACGTAGTTGCCCCGCAGGAGGCCCGCATCGTATATCTGGCGATTGATGGCATTGTCCAGCGCTGCCTCAAACTTGCCGCCCCAACCATTGAAGCGGTAGTCCAACAACTGGATGCCCGCCGTGTCCATCACGGTCAGGAAGGCGTGGTCTCGTGCCCAAGTATCGTTCGTCGGGCAGGCAAAGTAGGTGATATTTTCCGTAGCGCGCTGTGGCAGTTGCTCTTCGAGGAGTGTGCGCACCGTTTCGGGTTGTGGATGAACGATAAGCAGGTGTTCGCGCGAGGCAATGGCATAGGCCAGTTGCACATAGCATTTCTCCACGCGCTCCAGCATGGGTGCCCAGTCCGTCTCGGCGTGCGGCCACGTCAGTTGGACACCGCTCTGCGGGAACCATTCAGGCAGCAAAGTCTTGCGTGTGCGATGCAGGGGGGCTTCCATACGTTCGCCTTTGAGGAACAGTTCCAGATCGAGCGCGTCCTGCGAAGTTTTGGGTGGGAGGGTGAAGAGGCCCATGTCTGAGGTATTTAGATGATGGTTTTTCTGGTTTATTCGATGACAGCGTGGATGGAACTGCCTAACTGAACGAAGTTTGCAGGCCCTGCTGCGAGATGTCCATGCGAACGAAGCGTGCGTTGGGCGATAGGCGTTCTTCTTCCAACAGTTGCTGAATGCGGCGCGCCGCCTCGGCATCCTTGGCCACCATATAGAGGAAACCGCCACCGCCTGCACCGGGCAGTTTGTAGCCTGCACAGAGGTCGTCCACCTTTTGGCAGAGGGCTTCGATGATGGGCGGGTTTGTGCCAGCGTCCAAGAGTTTGTTTTGCGTCCAGGTCGTGCGGAGCAGCGCGCCGTAGCGGTCGAAATCGCCCAGTTGCAAGGCATCAAACATCTCCATCGCGTGGCCCTTCATCTCATCGAGGAGGGCAAGGTGGCGGCCCGAGTTGAGGAACATGCCACGAACGATTTCCGTCAGGATATGTTTGGCCGTGCGCGTCACGCCCGTATAGTAGAGCAGATGGCAGGGGCGCATGTCGGGATGGGTGAAAAGCGTATCGGGCAGCCAGCGCGGCGTGGCCGATTGGAGAATACCTGCACCCGTTTGTAGGAGTTTGATGCCGTGCAGCACACCGCCATATTGGTCCTGCCATCCGCCGCCCGTTGTCAGCAGTTGCTCCAGCACGAGGGTGCGCGAGGCTATTTCGTTCTTGTCCCAGCCGAGGGCGCAGAAATCGCTCAGGCCACCGAGCACCGTGGCTGCCAGAATGCTGCTCGTGCCCAGCCCCGAACCAGCGGGGATGGCCGAGAGCAGGGTGATTTCTATGCCGCAGCCGAAGGCTTCCAGCTGGGCGCGAAGGGTGGGGTAGGACTCCGCAGAGAAGCGCGGCAGGAAGCCCGCCAGCGAAAGCGCAGCCTTGGGAATGGAGAAGGGCGAGCCCACCTGATGATAGGCTGCCAGTTGCTCGTACGTCTCGATGCGCTCCATCGCGCCGAGGTCAATGCTGCGACAGATGACCACAGGCTCGGGCGAGGGTTTGACATAGACTTGCAGGGGAGGCTGTCCGTTCATTTCAATGGCCATATTGACCACGTTGCCGCCGTTGAGCAGGCTGTAGGGAGGGGTGTCGGTCCATCCGCCGGCCCCATCAATGCGCACCGGCGAGCGAGCCCACACGATTTGGTCCATGTACGTGTTCATGCGCGGCGTACACTTGTGCTGGGCTGCCGTTTCCGTGATGGCTTCGCGCAGGAGGGAGAAAGCCTTGTCCGACTCCGCGGCCGAAAGCTGGGCGGCCTGCTCGCTGCTGTCATAGCGCAGCACCTCCGAGCGGAACATGGCATCGTGAATCTGCGTCATCAGCGGTGCTTCCTCCGTGAGCGGAGCGGGCAGGTCAAGGCCCGCCTTGGCAAAACGCTGGGCCATGTCCTTCAGGTCCGTCTGATAGAACACGCTGCGCTGCCAGTTTTCGGCCAGGGCTTGAATGTTTTCCTGCTGGAAGGTTTCGCGCTGTTCCCACGAACGAGCCAGGTTGGCCTGTGCCGAAATCTCGTCGGCCGAGAGGCGCGGCAGACTTTCCCACAAGGCCGTCAGGTCCTCCGCTGGCGTGGGCGCGATGAACCATTGCAGCAGTCGCTCCAGCTCTTTTAGGTCCTCGCAGACGGGGAAGAGACGTGCGGCTTGCAGATCGTCTGTGCGGCCGAGCAGGTCGGTATCAATGTGGCGCGCTTGGAGCCATTCGTTTACGGGCTGGCCCAAGAAAAGGGTGGATGCAGCCGTCACGTCGCCGCGGAAAGCATCGGCATAACCATAGGGCCGCAGGGCGAATCCTTTGGTGCCGATGGGCACGATGTCCAGGCAGATGCCGTCGGCCAGCGTGACGTTCCAGTCGTTGCGAGGCACACCCGTGATAATATTGTGCGAGGTATAGTGCCACCCCTCGCCGAGGTGGGAGTTCTCAATCCAGATATGCGTGTTGTCCTTGTCGGGACGATGATGGACGAAGCAGTTTTGCGTGAAGACCGCAGGCTGTCGTTTGATGCCCCGTTTGAGGATGTAGCGCTGGTCCTTCACCAGATTCTGGATGGCCAAGGAGGAGGTGATGAGTTCGGGCGCTGTTCCGAAGTGGTAGAACTCGCCACTGGGCAACGGCAGGATAGCCACCGAGAGATCCGACAGGTCGGCGTCGGGCGCAGTGGGGTGAAGACCGAGGGCGCAACCGAATTGCGAGTACAGGTCGTAGGCTTTGTGCTGAGGACAAGTGCCGTCTTCGGTGGGAATGAAGGGGGCTTTGGCCTCCAGGCGTGCCACCGCCTTGTCCGACAGGAGCCAGATGCCAATGTCCATGAGCAGGAAGTGCGTGCTCATGAGGCTTGCCTGCGTATCGGTGTCGGGTTTCTGTAGCATGAAGTCCAACTTCGTAGGCTCGTTGCGGTTCATCAGGAACACGCCATGGTGTGAGGCCGTCACGCTGTCGGCCCACAGACCGAAGCAAACCACGTCGGCCTCGGGAATCTCGCCCAGCGCACCGTTGCTGCGTAGGAACACGTCGCCACTGGCAATGAGGGTGTGGATATTCTCGGGGGCGCGCTGCATGATTTTCTCGTAGAGCGGCAACTGGAGGTCGAGCAGATTCTGCCCGATGTGTTGGCCGCGTGCCCAGCGAAAGACGGGAATCGGTGTCAACACCTTGCCACAGGCGGCGTAGGCAGGCAGGCGGCGGCTCTGTCCGCCCGCGTGGAGGAGGATGCGCTTCTCGCGAGCGAGCCACTCGTCATAGGGAGCCTCGGGGGCTTCGGCTTGGTGACAACTATGGAGCAACCACGTGGTGCCGCCGCCCGAACCGAGTTTGCGGTCGGCGGGGTCGGACGTTGCATAATAGGAAGCGGCCTCGTAGTCAGTGACTGCGTGGAAGGAGCGTGCCGCATTGGCAGGCAGGGAAAGTAAGGACTTCATGCGGTGGAAGTATTTTCGATTGTTGGAAAGGGACTGGCGAGCAACTGGTGCTGGCGACACTAGCATCACTTTTACCAGAAAAAGCAAACGGGAAGCACCCAGCCGTTATTCGGCAGGCACTTCCAGTTTGTAAACATTCGTTTCGCGGCGCTGGTATCCCTCGCTCTGGTACAGATGATTGGCTGCCACGCGCGACGGACGCGATGTGAGCAGGAGGCTACCGCCACCCAGTTTTGCTACTTCGGCACGTACGTGCTGCAACAGCGTATGGCCAAGGCCCTTGCCGCGGTGTGCATTGTCAATCACTACATCCTCGACCCACCACTTCTGGCCTGTGAGCAAGGAGTAAGTACCCAGCGTAATCATACCTACGATTTCGTTCGTCGGGGTGTGGCGAAGGAGGTAAAGCAAGGTACATTCAGAGCCCAGGATGCGCGAGAGGAGTTCCATGTCCATGGGGTGCTCCTTCGTGGAAAGTTGGGCAAGGAGATTTCTTACGGCAGCCAGCGTTTCGTCGTTGGCTTCAAGCGCACGGTTTATGCGATATTCATTGTTGTTCATAAGAAAGAGATTTATTCAATTAGGAACTTTATTCAATTAGGAATGAGGAATTAGGAATGAGGAATGAGAAGTTGGGAGATAGTACTAGGAATTCATCCCCATTGAAAGGAAATTCCTAATTGTTCAAAGACTATTGAGCCAGCAGCCAAAGGCTGCGTTGAAACTAGGGGACGCAGTCCCCGACTGAAACTAGGAAGCCGCAGGCTTCCGTTGAAACTTGAAACTAGGTCGCGCAGCGACCGTTGAAACTAAGGTCGCGCAGCGACCATTCCTTACTGGTCCTTGTTCTCCACATAGCCTTGGTGCCGCTCGGGAAGGGCTGCCATGATGACGCGGTAGGATTCGTCCATCGTCTGGCGGATATCTTCGCTGCCATGACCCTTGGGCGGGATGGGCTGGTGGATGATGAGGCGCATGGGATGGTAGTTGACGAAGTTGAAGCCCTTCATGCGAGGCAGCACGTCAAAAGAACCGTCGATGGTGATGGGAACAACGGGCAGTTGAAGGTCATCGGCTAGTTGGAACGCGCCTTTGCGGAAGATGCCCATGTGGCCCGTGAAGGTGCGCGAGCCTTCGGGGAAGACCGTCAGCGACGTGCCGCCCTGTAGGGTACGGCGCGCCTGATCGATAGTCTGCTGAATCTTCTTCGGTCCTGACTTATCCACAAAGATATGGCCCGCCTTTTCGCACGCCAGACCAACCAAGA